>JBAWXD010000047.1:0-20168 GCA_037144275.1 Paludibacter sp.
ATGCCAATGAGGTCTGGAGCTAATATTGAATATCCTTTGCTGATGTAGTTTTTTATCTCCTCCTCATTACTCAATAAATCGCCCTTACCTACTGAACTCAAATACAAAAGCAGCGGTCTTTTTTCATCCGTATAAGGTTTAATTAAAACAAAAGGAATTGCATGATTAAAGTCTTTGCTTTCAATGAAATACTTCTCAATTTTATATCCTATTTTTTCAATTTTGCCTGTAAATACAACTGACTGGATACTCCGTGTTGAATCATAACCCGATAGTTGCTGAATTTTACTCAATAAAAACTCGCGACTTTTTATCAACTGTTCTAGGGTTTTTACTACCCTATTTTTTATTAACTTGGTTGCCTTCTCCTTATTTAAATCAAAAACCGTTTTGCTCTGGTAAGAGCTTGAAACTTGTCCGGTAGGGGTAACGTTTAACTCCGCTTCTGTCAAGTATTTGAAATCTTCGTCAGTACTGCTACCAGGCAGATCAAGATGCTTCTGAAAAAACTGATACATTTTCTCCCGGTTGTCTTTGGTGGTTCCATGTAGACCATCCGCTTCCACCATGCTTAGATACTCCGATTTCCCAAAAATATCGAAAACTTTTTTTGTTTCTAAAAATGTTTCACGTGCCCCCTGAATTGTGAAAAAATCCTGTGTGTTCGAAACAATCATAGTAGGCTTGGGTGCTCTTAAACTTAATAAATCGGCATGTTCAATACCCAATTTCAAACCATGATACAGATTTTGTTCTGCATCCTGAGGTCCGATTGATTCAAACAAGCGTTTATAGCTGGTAATAAAACATTCGGGTGCTGCTGCATAAATCCGATCATCTATTGCCGAAAGTATAGCCGTTTGTGTTCCTCCACCTGAAATCCCTGTCATACCGATTCTCAAAGTATCTACTTCTGGTCGAGTAAACAAATAGTCTAATGACCTTATTCCATCCCATAGAAAATAGTTACTGATTGAACTGCCGGTTAGCAAACATTGACCACCAGAGTATGAATGTTCATTAGTAACTCCCTTTAGAATAGATGCATTACTTAATGTGTCCAAGTATTGAATTCTTTCGCCCTGTCCTATCGGATCGTAGCTAAAAACTACAAATCCTTTGTTGACTAAATTTAGAATACTCTGTTGATACAATTCTCTTCTGAAAGAATTTGGTGAATGACCAATAGCATAAAGTACTGTAGGAAATGGTTTTTTTCCATTTTTAGGTATAAAGAGGCATCCGGAAACATAAAAGCCCGGAAGAGATTCAAATACAATTTTTTCAACCCTGAAATTTTTTCGCTTAATTACCCCTGTAATATGAGCATTTAGTGGCGTTTTTTTGAATTCACCAACACCTGATTTTAGGATTGTTTTAAGTCCTGATAAATAGGTTTTGTATTCCACTAAAGATTTCAATCCTGTTACATTTTTTTGCCGATCTTGAATACAATTTTCAGCAAATTCTGCCACATGATGATAAAGTGCATTGGAATTGTCGGTATATTTCATCCAGACATTCTGTTCTGTACGATAGGGATCAAATACTAAGTAGGGTTTGGTCTGTGCATCGACTTTACTAACTAATAAGCTGAGCAAAAGCAAAATAAAACTGATATCCCAAATTTGATATTTTTTATACATTTATTTTAGTTATTTCATTTCAACTTTTAGTACAAACCCGTGTTCAAACAAGTTTTTTTCCATTTTTGGCAATGAAATAAGCACTTGATTCATCTCAACTTTCCATTTTAGCTCCCCAACAAACCCAAGCAATTTGATGCTCTTTATTTGTTCTTGACATCCAACCAATGATTTTAGTATTGTCATATTTTCAACTGGTTTGGTAAGTGAAATGACATATACACAATTACCTTTCTGTGTAAACCAAAAATCTTGTGGCGTAAATTTTATATTGAATCCTTTTTCCTCCCTCTCTGTTGTGCTTTTCATCTCCAATTGTGTAGTACCTTCCTTTAGGGTGCTCCATCTTCTCGTTCCGTAAATGGCTTCTCCGTTCACTTTCATCCATTTCCCAATTTCTTTCAGTATTTTTATACTTTCTGCCGGAATAAATCCTTTTCCGTCTGGGCCAACATTGAGAAGATAATTTCCACCCTTACTGGCTATTTCAACGATCCAGAACAACATTTCATCAAACGACTTCCAATCATTATCATAACTTTTGTAGCCCCACGTATTATTCAGTGTACCTGGAGTTTCCCACGCTTTATTGTCCGGAGAAATCGATGTGGGAATTTGGTTGTCGCCTGCAACAAGAAAATCACCAAATCCATTTCCGACACGACTATTTATAAGGGTTTTAGGCTGTATGTTGTATGCCAGTTTATAGAAGTCGAAACTTTGCTGACTGTTCATATGCCTGGCGTAATCATACCATATCTCTATTAAATCGGGGAATTTTTTAAGAATCTCACGCATTTGTGGTTTTGCCTTATTTTCGAGGTAATCATCATAACTTAATGGTGACGGATCCCAAATATTGGCTCCATAACTTGGATTCCACAAAGGAGCGCCAGAGCTATCAGTAAAGGTAGGATCTTTCTTTTTCAATTGTGCGTAACCTGCATCTCCACCATCCATCCAATCTATTGAATGTGAATAGTATATACCGAGCCGCATATTGTACTTTTTACAAGCGTTGTATAATTCTTCTATCGGGTCACGCTTAAAGGCAGAATAATCATAAATATTAAAATTACTTACTTTGGATTGGTACATTGAAAATCCATCGTGATGTTTGGTCATGGCAACAATATACTTCATGCCTGCCTCTTTAGCAAGTTTCACCCACGTTTCGGCATCAAAACCTGTAGGATTAAATCCAAGACAAACATCTTTGTATTCGGCTCTAGATATTTGAGCCTGGAACATTATCCACTCACCCAGTTTTGGAATTTTCTCTCCCTTCCACTTACCCGCAAGCTCGGAAAAAGCTCCCCAATGAATAAACATGCCAAATTTAGCATCGTTATATACATCATATTGAACCTCTTTTGAAGCATTCATTTTTTTCCATTCCAACTTTAGACTATCCTGAGTTTGTGAAATAACTGGAAATCCAATCAAAGTGATGAACAATACTAAAAGTGATTTTTTGATTATTAAATTCATTGTTGTTGTTGTTGTTGTTTGTTATCTAAAAAAAATGAACGCTATTGAATTCATTTCGGTTTATAGTTTGATATTATTTCAATACGACCTATCAATAAATTTCGTTGTATACATTCACCTAATTGACAACTAGTTAATACTGCTTGTTTGAAAATTTCCTTAAGGAATATCTGCCCATGTAACACCTCGTTGCATCTTTCCCCAATAGATCTCGAAGTTAAATGTTTTTCCACTTGTCATACCTAGGATTAGTTTTGTTCCTGAAGCTATATCATCAGATGTTAATGGTATTGTGGTTTTAATACTATCTCCATCGGGGTAAACCAAAATTTTATCTACAGTTTTCCCCTTAATCCATTTCAACAATACTGAACTGGATGTTATATCAGCTTCGGCAATTGGATAAAATATATTTTCTGTTTTCGTTTTAAACGTAATCTCGTTGTAAACTGAATTCTTAATGGTTGAATCTTTACTAATTGCTTTTATACGTGCGGAATAGCGGGTGTTGCTCCACAAATCGGAAAATGAATAGTGCGTTATTCCAACTAAAGGTATAACCACTAATTCATTTGAAAATAAAAGACTGTCCTTGCTTAGTTCAAGTGAATAACTTGCATTGGCAATTGGAACCCAGCTCAGGTTAATTGTATTTTCAATTACTAATCCACTTAACATAGCTGGTGCGAAAAGTCGATCTGATGTATTGTTAATAACTTCTTCCGGCCTACATGATATTTGCGAAACTATCAGTAAAGTGCAAATTGATTTGATGATATTTAATTTTGATATTTTCATAACTGTAATTTATTGTATGATTTTGATATTAAATGATTTTAAGGTATCTGATCGTTGCTTAATACACCATTGCTAGTGTTAATAATTTCTGTAGCAATTGGATATATATGGTTATTTCTTACAGGATCATAGCCATGAGCAATTTGTCCCATGACTGCTTTGAAGTAAACACTTTCTGTCATCCAGCCCCACTCATAAGTTGACTTATAACCATCCACTTGAGTAGCAGCAATTTTGTAATCAGGATTTAATATGTCCAATGTTTCACCATCGGCTTTATATTTCCAGAAAATATAAGTCGGCACATCTTTGCGTTCATTATACACTATTTTTCTACATTCTTCCTTCATCTCGGCAATTTTAGTACCCAACATATTCCATCTGATGAGATCCTGTTTTCGGAGCATTTCGCCACCAAATTCCCAACCACGTTCATTTACAATGGCGTAGAAAAATTCAGATTTACTATTGGAGACAGAATCCACATAAAAGTTTACCTTCGATGACCAGAATTCAGAACTGAAAGCCCGTTGGCGAACTTGAGTTAAAGCTTCTTTAGCAGCTGCAGTAGGTCCATTATTTATTTCATTCTCAGTTTCGGCATACATCAATAAAATATCACTGTAACGCATGATGGGGAAATTGACACCTGTATAATTAACATTCTTTAAATCTCCGCCCATAGATGGTGTAATCCAACTTCTGCGCCACTTAGTAGGAGACATACTATAGGCTAAGGGAATTGTTTGTTTACTTAAATTTGTAGGGTCATTATAGCTATATAATTCTGCTGATACTTCCCTACGACCATCCTTATTGTCAAAAGTATAAAAATAGGAAAAGGGTACTCGCATCTGTCCGGTTGCTCTACCATATTTTGGGTCGGGAGGTGTTACCGAGAACTGCATACCAAAACTAAAACCAAGTCGTCCACTATTTTGTCTACCAAAGGCAATTTCAAACATATCTTCATTGTAAGTTAGGTCTTGAGAATAACTATGGAGTGTCTTGAATATATTGATGAAACTTGGATTTAGTTTATGTTTACCACTCTCAATAATTTCTTTACATTCCTGATTGGCAATTTTATAATAATCCTTCCAATATCTTCCACGTCTTGTTACGAAAGTTTTGTTGCGAAGCGAAAATCCAGCATAAGACAATGCCATCCGTGAGCGTAGACCTTTGGTAAATCCTTTGTTAACATGTTCTGCGGTTTTGGTTTCTGTCATCCAGGGAACATACTGCTCTATATTTGCCAAATCTTTTATAAGAAATTCATAGATTGAATCCCTGTCTGTTTTGGGAATATTAAAGTTATCACTTGCCTGTGTAGGTTTCGTTTTAAATGGAACATCGCCCCATAGAATCATCAATTCGTAATAATTCATTGCCCTCAGTGTTACAGCCGCACCATACAATTGATGAGCCTGATCTGAATATTCATTTGTCCATATCGGACTTTTTGGGAGGTTTTCAATGGCAATATTTGCCATTTCAATGGATTGATAGAAGGTATTCCAAATTTCTTTTAAATATGTAGTCCCTGGTGTAGCTGAATAATGAGCTAGATTCATAGTACTTCCATCGTCTGATGTTGAATAAAATTGTTCAATATCATTATCAGCTTTTGTAAACATCAATACAAAATCGTACATATAGTTTGTAGCAAATTGATTGTATATACCATTTACATTTTTGGTAGCAAAATCAAGATTCGTAAATGTTGTTTTAGTCGTAAAAGTAGAGTTCGAATCTGTTTGTAAAAAGTCACTGCACGATGCAATTGTGCCTATTATCAACCCCATTAAAATATATTTTATAGTTCTTTTCATAACTGTTATTTTTTTTAAAATTCTAAATTAAGGCCTAAATTAAACGAACGGCTTCTTGGATAAGCCGAAAAATCTACTCCCGGAGTTAAAGGAGTAGCACGTTGTGTATCCACTTCAGGATCATAACCGCTGTAGTTAGTCCAAGTTATGATGTTATACAATGTTCCATAAAACCTTAATTGCGAAAGTTTTAATGCCTTTAATACGCCTTTTGGTAGCGAATATCCTATCGTCAAATTATTAAACCTTAAAAATGAACCATCTTCAACAGCCCAAGAGTGCAAAGGGGTACTCCCCATATCTGATGACCAAATCGTTGCATTTTTATTCATTTCGGCTAATTGAACAGGATCAGATATGATTTTCCCTGTTTCCTTACTGATGTACATAAACCGATTATCAGAATTAAAGGTGTTCAGGATATTTCGGAAAACTCTTGCTTGCAGTTGAGTTGTGAATTGAAGTTTATTAGCATTATAAATATTGTTTCCATAAACCCAGTTAAAAAAAGCGGATAAATCAAATCCCTTATATTGTCCTGTTAAGGAAAAACCACCAATATGAATTGGATTTGAATTTCCAATTACAACTTTATCTTTTGTATCAACAATACCATCGCCATTCTGGTCTTTCAGTTTTAACATACCTGGCTCAAAACGGTTAGTTAATGGTCCAATTAATGAACGGTCATCAGGAACTCCCGGTTTTATTGTATATATTCCATTTGCGTATGTAAAATCATCAAAGCTATACATACCATCAGTCACATATCCGTACATTTGTCCAATCGATCCACCTTCTTTAACTAAGTATTCGCCGGTAGGTCCACCTGAAGTCCAGTTTGACGATTGTTCCCATTGCTTTGTATCTCCCAGCTTATCAATTCTATTCTGGTTAAATGAGATATTAAAAGATGCAGATAATCGAAAATCCTTTTTCTCAATTAGTACTCCATTCAACACTATTTCAAGACCTTTATTGGAGGTTTGCCCAATATTTTGCCATTGGTTGGTATATCCGGTACTCGAAGGTACTGTTGCTGAAATCAGCAGGTCTTTGGTTGTGTTTTGATATGCCTCAACCGAACCTGATAAACGTTGTTTAAAGAAACTAAAATCAAGTCCTATATTTCGTGTAATGGTGGTTTCCCATTTAAGTTCAGGATTAGATAGCGTTGGTATAGGATTCAGCATGGTTGTAGGAGTCGTTTCGTTGCCTTCGGCATACAAATTAGCAGTTCTTACATAAAAAACTTGTTGCCAGGCATTATCAGTAATTCGGTTATTGCCTGATTCTCCAAAACTAGCACGGAGTTTCAAATCACTCAACCAATTATCTTTGGCAGTCTTCAGGAAATTTTCATCTGAAATACGCCAGGCCAAACCCAATGATGGAAAGTAACCCCATTGATTTCCAGGTGCAAACTTACTGGAACCATCTGCACGTAAGGTTGCATTCAATAGATATTTTCCTTTATAATCATACATCACACGTCCAAAAAACGAAGACGTTTTAACGTCAGGATTATCACTAGTGATAGTTGGATCAGGTGTACCCAGATTCATCATGCTTAATGCACTCACAGCATCAATATATTTTGGGAAGTATTTTGACGAACTGGTGTAATCAAAAGTTTTATAAGAATTTAATTCTTCACCGAGCATCAAATTGACATTACTACCGGGTAAAATATCTCTTTTTATATAGTTTACTATATTCGCTAATCTATAACTTTTTGCAGAATTCTTTGCGATAGAAGCGATAGGCTGTCCTCCATAGTTAAATACGTTCCAAGTGTTGATTCCGAAAAACCTATTATTGGTGATATCACCGTACTGCGTACCATATTCAAAACGATAATTCAACTCTTTTGTAAATTGAATTGTTGCAGCTGCATTGAAATTAAAAGTCAATGACTTCGACCTTCTATAATCATCATTCGTTTGTTTTACCGGATTTACTATTGAACTCGAAGCAGCTTCAAAATCCTGAGCAGTAAGGCTATAATCGACATATTCCATTAGCCCGTTAATGGGTCTATATTGAATAGCATCTATTAATCGATAATTAGCCGATGTTCCTGCTCCCTCAATATATGCATCAGACATTCTGGTATTTAGATCCAAAGTTAACCATTCGTTTATTTTGTTGGTTGTCTTTGCCGTAAAGTTTGTTCGGGAAGTACCGGAGCCCAACATAATTTCTTTATCATCGTTCTGCGTGAGACTGATATTATATTTTGATGTTTTAGTACCACCGGTAACAGAAAGATTGTGATACATGCTGGTGCCTATTTTCCCAAACACCTGATTTTGCCAATTGGTACCAGTCATTTGTTTATATACATCGAAATCTTTGAAAATACCAAAATACCCGTCGAAAAAAGGATCAAATGTAAGTTCCTTTTGCCACAATACATATTCATACGGATTTAACACCTTGAGCGTTTTAGTTATTTGTTTCATACCGTAGTACATATTGTAGCTTACCTTTGCTTTACCTTCAAAACCGCCTTTGGTAGTTATTATTATTACGCCATTTGCACCACGTGCACCGTAAATAGCGGTTGAAGAAGCATCTTTTAAAACGTCAATGGTGGCAATATCGGTTGGAGCAATATCATTGATAGTAGTAACAGGAAAACCATCTACTATATAAAGCGGAGAATTATCTTGGGTAAGTGAACCACCACCACGGATACGTATTTTCATTTCGGCATCGGGTGACCCTTCAGTTTTTGTGACCTGTACTCCAGCCATTCGCCCCACTATAGCTTGGGCGGCTGAGGATACAGGAATATCTTTTAATGTACTACCACTTACTGATGACACCGAACCTATTAAGTCCCGTTTTCTTGCAGTACCATAACCGATAGCTACAACTTCATCCAAAGCTATAGCAGCATCTTCTAACTCAATATTGAACACTGACTTGCCTTTCATTTCTACCTCCTGAGTTTTCATACCAATAAATGAAAACTTAAGTATTGAATTTTCCGGGACATTTTCCAATAAAAAATTTCCTTTTGCATCAGTCAATACAGCAATATTTGTTTTTTTTACAACTACTGAAACTCCAGGTAAAGATTCTCCTGATGCATCAGTAACTTTACCTGAGACTTTTTTTCGCTGTGGCTCTTTTAGTATAGGCTTTACACCAGTTTTATTGTAAATTACTATTTGTAAATTTGTAATTTCGAACCAAATATTCGTATTCTCCAACATAAGAGATATTGCTTTTTGAATAGTTTGGTTTTTTGTCACTAAACTGACTTTTTGATTCAAATCTACCTTACTTGCATCATAGAAAAATGTAAAATTGCACACACTTTCTATCTTTTTAATAGCATCGCTTAGAGGTACTTGCGAAAATGAAATGGTAATATTCTTTTCTTTGACCTGTGAATACGTAGATATGGCAAAGAAAGAAAACAAGAATAGCGAAAATACTTTATGTAATTTCATGCTTTGTAAAGAATTTAAGATTGAAAACTCTTTGATGTATTCGTTTGAATTACAATACATTCAAATAATAATTGTTGATTTTTTCTTAAGGAAATGGACGAATTAATCAATATATTTTTAAGGAGATAGATGCTTTAATTCATTTGATTTTTTTTGAAAGATCTTTATTTTTCAATATCAATTTGTTGTTTTCATCAAATTTATATTCTATCGAATTAATTCGCGACATAATTCTAATGACATCTTCCAACGATTCGTTTTGTAAAGTAAAAGAATACGATTGATTATTGGCAATAGCAGAATCAATTATTATATCCACTGAGTACCATTTGGCTAGATAGCGACAGACATAACGGAGATTTTTGTCTTTAAATCGCAATTGGTCATTGGTCCATGATTTTGCAAAGTCAACATCGCCAATTTTTACGTCTAATATTTTATTTAATTTATCATAATTCCCTTCTTCGCCAGGCTTCAATACTACATCTTTATTAGCAATTTTCATCGATACAGAACCTTCGTACAAACTGACTAATATATTGTCTGATATTGAATAGGAATTGACATTGAATTTTGTTCCATGTACTTTTACAGATGCACCGTTTGAATGAACGATAAATGGTCTATTAGCATCGTGTTTTACGCAAAAGTATGCTTCACCTTGCATATCCACTTCACGTTTGTCGGATTTTAAATTTGAATTATACGAAAGTGTCGTATTGGAATGCAACCATACTTCAGTACCATCTGGAAGTGTAACTTTCGATTTGCCTGTTAATGAAGAGTACGTTTGGATTGTTGATTTATTCTGGAAATTGTTTCGACCTAAATAAAAGGCACCTGAGAATGTAATTGCCAACAACACTGATGCAGCAGCCACAATGCGATAGATTTTTTTTATAGGAATATATCTTGTGCTGGATTTAGAGGTTTCGGACGTAGTACTTCCTGATTCATCAGCTTTGATGCGAGCAGAAAGCTCTGTCCAATAATACTCAACATCTGGCTCGTAGTTAGCCACTTTATTTTGAATATTTTCCCATACTACTTCAAGTTGCTTAAAAAGCTGACGATTATCGTCAAGTTCCAGCCAATTATTAAAGATGATGGCGTCTTCTTCAGAAATAGTTCCGCGAAGTTTAGAGATAATGATATCCCAGGGGAGTTTTGGTTTCATAAACAACATTTTTAAGAGTTCTATTTGTATGACACAAAAAATGGAATGAACCCTTACATCTATGAAAAATATTTTACCACAAATATGAATAGGATTCTCCGAGGAATGTTTTGATACGTTTTAATGCATTGGTTATATGCCCCTCAACTGTTTTCTCTGAAATATCTAGTTGTGTGGCAATTTCGTGGTTCGATCGATTTTCCGCTCTGCTTAAATTGAAAACCTCCTTGCATTTATTGGGCAATGCCAAAACAGCTTCCTGAATAAGATGGTAAAGTTCTTCTGTTTCTAAACTCATCTCATCTGTTTCTGCCATATCTGAATGCATATCTTCCAATGACATGGTGATTTTCTTTTGACGAAGCACATTCAGGCATTTGTTCTTTGCAGCCTGAAACATATATGCTTTTAACGAAAGCTGAATTTGAAGAGTTTTACGATTTTCCCACACATACATAAAAATATCAAGTGCAAGTTCTTCTACAATTGTGGTTTCCTTAATATATAGATGCATAAACCTACACAAAGGAGTAAAATAAGTCTCAAACAAATGTTTGAAAGCTAATTCATTTCCTTCTTGAACTAGATTTAGAAATAGTGTTTCATCTTTTTTTTCGGTCACCTTGCACCAAGTTTTGAGTCAAAGATAGATTATTATATCTATCTCATTGAATATGATAAAAAAAATAAATTAATATTTTCACAATTAATAGTGCGAAAATATCAATATTTGCAAACAAACGAATTTTCTTAAAACTTTAGAATCATTTGACATTTATTGAGTTATATGCTTTTCGTTGATGGGTCTTTGAAGCTTAACTCTTTCATCATTCCTTTTCAGAAATAATTGATTGAATTGTATTACCAATTTTAAGTTGAATGGTTTGATTAAAATTGCTTATTAGAATAATTTTGACACTTTGCCTTTTTCCCAATTTGCATCTTCAACTCCTCCAAGTGCTTTCAAACCACAGAAACTACCATCTTTCCAACTGTCAGGAATAGCGGAAAAAATCTCAATATATCCGTCATGACTTTGAATCAACATTTCAGCAATTCCTGTGTAACTGCAAAAAGTTGACAGGTGCATTAATACTCCAAATAAAACCAATTAATATCTTTTATACAGTCTCTACGTCATTTTTTTAGTGGGCTGGGTAAAAATTTGGAACACATTTCGCATAGCGAAGATTATGAATTACGAGTCTAAAGAATCATTAATTTGCAAGAGTTAAATCACATGTAAGTTTATTGACTTTCAATTACTTATATAAATAATGTCAGGTGTATTTTCTTTATAATAAGTTGACTAATATTAAGTTCAACGAAGCTTTGTAATAAATTTAATAATATAAAGATTTATATTATATGCAATAATTTCGAATTGATTTTCATTCTACCATATTTATTGAATTTTAATTATTACATTTAACAGAGTGCTTTAAATCAAAATCAATCGCATATAACTATTTAACTATATTCAGTTTCTTTGCTTGTTTCCCATCATGACAATCTATGCAACCTACAAAATGGATATTGTTCGGACTTTTGACATTAGCATAAGTGGTGTTCATTTTGGTTACATCCATTTTACAGTTGGAAATAGATGGATGGCATTTAATGCAACTATTCTTGGCATCATTGCTGTGCGTATCGTGACAGGCCATGCAACTCAGTCCTTCGTGAACTCCACGTGGAGTACGGTCATCACCTGTTCCGGCTTGGTGAGCTGCATTAGGGGCATGGCATTGAACACAATTTCGCATAAGCGGATCGTCAGAAACTTTAATAGCACGTTTTCCTTCCCACAAAGTCAGTTTTGGCAGATCTGAAACTGAAAAATTCATTCTTTCATGCCGGTCGTAAAAAGTCAAGTTGGACCTTGAACTATCCTTGTGATAAAAAATTGATTTCGGATTAGAGTAGTCTGGATTCTTCTTGGTTAAACCATCTTTATGAACCTGATGGCAGGCCAAACATGGAATAGTGGGTCGTGCAGCCATTTCTTTGTCATTTTTTATGTGCCAGGGACCTTTTCTGTTCAATGGTTCAACTAATTCTTCAACCGTACCATTATTAAACATGCCGTGGCACCGCAGGCAATCAAAGTTCATTTGCTCGGTTGAATTATGTTTTTTATTCGTAAAAATGGCTTTATAGTCAGCTGAATGACCACCGGAAGTCCATTTTGCAAATTCTGAAGTATGACAGCGTTTGCAATTATCCATCACCCCTAAAACTTGTTCTTCGTTCATGTGAATATCCTCCGTTTTGATTTTCAACACATGGTTCACAACCATCATTCCTTTTTCTTCAAGACTATGGAAACCATTACTCAAAGCTGTACCATGGCATTCTTTACATTTCAGTTCTCGATGTGTAGACATGGATTGAGAATGAACTGACTTCTGAATTTCATGGCAGGATGCGCAGGTTTTATCGGCTGAAGCAGTATTCCAATAGGTATAAAACGTAGCAAATGAAAGGAGACAAACTCCTATAAATATTGGAATTGATAGAAGAGCTATTTTTAGAAGTTTATTTTTAATCATTACCAGTTCTTATTTGAATCGATTTCCTTTTGACCATTCATTGGCAATATAGCCACCTACACGATAGCCCAAAGCCATGATTGTCAATGCCGGATTAAATCCACCATTATTTACATGCAAGCTTCCATCGGCCACAAATACATTTGGTAAACCATGAATTCTTCCATATTTATCAGTTACAGATGTTTTTGGGTCATTCCCCATGCGACAAGTTCCGGCTTGATGCTGACCACCACTTAATCCTTTTCCGCCACCCACATTTTGCCAGGTATAAATGGCACCAGCTTCTTTTAGCCATAATTCGGCCTTTTCTGACATTAACTTACAACCTTCTACATCCTTTTCGTGTCGAAAGCCCGAAAGCCTGGCCACTGGAATTCCCCAAAAATCTTTTACCAATGGGTCAACTTCAACTCTGGCATCAAATACGGGATGTTCCTGATAAGGACCCACCACTTGTGCCACTTTTTTGAAGTTTTTTCGCTGAAAATCTTTATGTTCAGCACCCCAACGAGCTGCACCAGGAGGACGAATATCCGAAAAAAGATAGGGCATTCTGATAAATTCATTGGCCAGCATTCCACCGCCCATAATTCCTTTGTTGTGATGGCTGAAATCGCAAATTGCAACTGATGCTCCTGGGCCTAAATCGTCAAAAACATCTTCATTGAAAATTCCAAAAGCACCCGTGTATGCATGTCCCTGAAGGTTGCGACCAACCCAGTCATTTTCATTTCCAATTCCCTTTGGAAAAAACTTTGATTTTGAATTAAGCAACAATCGGGGTGTTTCTGTTGCCGAAGCTGCAATGATAACTATATCTGCAGTTTGGGTCTGTTTTTTGTTATTCGCATCAAAATAATATATTCCGGTTATCTTACCTTGGTCGTCAACAATTATTTCACTTACCATTGAATTGATGCGCAATTCGCAATTTCCCGTTTCAAGTGCAACAGGAATTACGGTATTCTGAGTTCCGGCTTTTGCACTTACCGGACAAGCAAATCCGGCACAGGTGCGCATACGGTAACAAGCAGGTCGACCACCATAAGGAACTGAATTTCTGAGCATAGGAATTGGAAATGGATGAAAACCCAATCTCAATGCCGCATCATGCAATAGTTGCGCTTCCTTGTTATGCGAAAACGGTGGCATAGGTTGTGGTTTTCGGCGAGGTGGAGCAAACGGATTCTGACTATCATCACCTGCGACACCAAGCTCCCATTCTGCCTTTTCGTAGCAAGGTTCAAGGTCTTCGTAGCTAATTGGCCAGTCTTCGAGAGTCGAACCTTCAACATGACCATACGTAGTTTTCAATTTAAAATCTTCTTGCATATAACGCCAAGCCATGGCTCCATAACTGACTGTACCAGAACCAACGCAGGCAGCGTTGTTGCTGTAGGCTTCTGTTGGCAAAACTATTTTCGAACTGCCATCTGGGTAAATTTTAACTCGCTTATTGCGCTCATTGTCAGGACCATATCCATTACTCAAAGCATGTGCTCGTTGTGAGTTTAATTCATCGGTATCAATATCATCGTAAGTCGCCCAACCTCCTCGCTCAAAAAGTACAACAGTAAGACCGGCAACACTTAATTCTTTGGCTACTACACCACCACCAGCACCGGCACCAACTATTATGGCATTTACATGTTTATTTCCCATGTCTTAGATTTTATAACGGTTTTGACCAATAATAACCGGATAATCAAGTTTCATCATTTTATAGCTGACATTATTTTTGTTAGCACCATGGCGTGGACTACCATAAAAACTTTGCATTGTATGGCTGCGAATTAGCTCAAAAAACTCTTTATCAAAACCGTTTTCCCATTTAGATCCTTTCATTTTGCCGGCTTCCATAGTTTGTAAAAACGTAGTCTGGTCTTCCCACTCCATTTCCTCAAAACGTTTTTTGTAGTTTGTTTTGCAGGTTTCCTGAATGGCCTTTAATCCTTTGCGATAGGTTTCCTGATATCGGATATAAGGTCCCATTAATTGTTTGTCGATAAAGTTAGTGGCACCGGCATCCCTTGCTCCCATCGATTCGTCAGTTGGAATTATCTGTTCTGCCAAAGCATCAAATAAAACGCCTTCTTCGTTTGTCAAATATCGCCAGTTCGATTGAATCGATTTTCCAAACGGATTAAGACTAATCAACGCTACGCCACCCACTCCCAATAATGAAAGTGAGAGAAATTTACGACGCGATATTTTATTCTTTGTGTCCATGATGCAAAATTATTATGATTATTTCAACTTCATTATTTTTTGATAAAAGCAGCATCAAAAGCAATTTCAGACGATTTAAAATCTTTATTTTTTATAAAATGAAATGCTTCAGTAGCACCATGTATTCTATCCATTCCGGCATCTTCCCATTCTACCGAAAGTGGTCCGCTATAATTATTTCGATTCAATGCCCGAATGATCTGTTCAAAATTCACTTTTCCACGGCCGGGTGTGCAAAAATTCCATTTCCGACGGTAATCGCCAAAATCAAGATAGCCACCAAAAGTACCGCCCGGTGTTTGCTTTTCATTTACTTCCACATCCTTTACATGAACGTGGAAAATACGATCAGCAAATTTGTCAATAAACTCAACATAATCAACACCCTGATAGCACAAGTGGCTGGGATCATAATTAAAACCAAATGCCGGGTGATAATTAACTGCTTTCAAAGCTCGCTCAGCAGTCACCGTATCAAAAGCAATTTCGGTAGGATGTACTTCCAACGCAAACTTAATTCCGAGTTTTTGGTATTCGTCCAATATCGGTGTCCAACGTGTTGCAAAATCAGCAAAACCTTCTTCAATCATTTCGGGTGGAGTTGGTGGAAATGAGTAAATCAAATTCCAGATAGAGCTTCCGGTAAATCCGGTTACTACTTTCACTCCCAGATTTTTGGCCACCATAGCAGTTTTTATCATTTCATCCGCAGCTCGTTTTTGTACATCAGAGGGATTTCCGTTTCCCCATATATATTCAGGCAAAATGGACTTATGACGTAAATCTATCTTATCGCAAACAGCCTGACCAACCAAATGATTGGAAATGGCAAAGGTTTTCAAATTGTGTTTTGCCAATTGTTCTAATTTTTGGTCACAATAGGACTTGTCTGCTTTTGAAACGTCAATATGGTCGCCCGAGCAGGCAAGTTCCAATCCATTGTAGCCAATTTTGGCTGCTATTTTACAAAGCGTTTCAAGTGGCAAATCGGCCCATTGACCCGTAAAAAGAGTAATTGGTCTGGCCATAGTTAGCTTTTTAATTTGATCCATTTTTCATTACTCGATGCCGATTCAACCACCGCATCAATAAATTGCATACCTCGCAATCCGTCATGAACGCTGGCAAAATCCTGATTATCTAAAATAAATCCGGCATTACTTGCTCTAACTGTTTTGGCAAAGTTCCGGTAGATATTGGCAAATGCTTCTATCAATCCTTCGGGATGACCACCAGGAAGTCTCGTATTTTTGATGGCCTGCTGACATAAATTTGTATTATCGCCGGTTCTTAAAATTTGCATCGGTTTATTGAGTAAATTCAATATCAGCGAATTGGGCTCTTGTTGATGCCATTCAATGCCGCCTTTTTCGCCATAAACACGTATTTTCAAGTTGTTTTCTTCGCCCACGCTAATTTGGCTGGCATATAAAATTCCTTTAGCCCCATTATCGAAATGAATCAGTACATTGGCATCGTCCTCAAGCATTCGACCGGTAACGAAAGTGCTAAAATCGGCACAAACCTCTGATATTTTTTGTCCGCTAATGTATTCTGCTAAGTTTTGAGCATGCACACCAATATCGCCAATGGAACCGCTTTTGCCTGATTTACTGGGATTAGTACGCCACGATGCTTGTTGGTTTCCGGCAGTCTCGAGTGCAGTAGCCAACCAACCTTGGGGATATTCAACTACCACTTTTCTAATGGGTCCAAGTTGACCGGTTTCAACTATATGTTTGGCTTGTTTTACCAGTGGATAAGCGGAATAAGGATGTGTTATTGCAAAAACTAATCCGGTACTTTCAACTAATTCAACCAATTGTTCAGCTTCTTCGCTGGTTACTGTCATTGGTTTTTCGCACACCACATGAAATCCATTTTCCAATGCCATTTTGGCTATGTCGAAATGCAAAAAATTAGGGGTTACTATGCTTACAAAGTCCATTCGTTCACCTTCAGGGAATTGTTTTTCCTTTTCAAACATTTCTGCGTACGAACCATACACACGATTGTCGTCGAGGTAATAAGCTTCACCTGCTTCCTTCGATAGTTTTACATCGGCATTAAATGCACCGCAAACGAGTTCAATTTCGTTATCCAAGCCTGCTGCCATGCGATGCACAATCCCGATAAACGAGGAAAGACAACCACCCACCATACCCATTTTAAGTCTTCGCTTCATGTTTAGTTATAATTAGCCCCCTAACCCCCAAAAGTCGGAATAGAAAGAAGTCAGTTTTTTTATAATAAATTCATTGTGAGTAAAATTTGAATTTTTCTCATGGTTGTTTCATACTTAATTATTTTGATGCTGAAGGTATTGTTTCCGATATTGCAAAGGTGTGTTTTTGATATACAGTTTAAACTCGCGAATAAAATGACTTTGATCAGCATAGCCCAACGAAAAAGCAATATCGAAAATGGATGCATCTGAATTGATAAGTGCTTTGCAGGCATATTGCATCTTGATTTTTCGGGTAAAATCCAGTGGCGAAGCATGTAACAATTTCCGAAATGTCCGTTCCAGGGTACTTATGGAGCAATTCATCAATTCAGCCATTTTTGAAATACTAATAGGAAGATGAATATTTTCATGAATGTATTTCACTATTTCACTCAACCTGAAAATTGGAATTTCGGGATTGTGAAGATTGTTGAGCTTCCGGGTAATTCCCAGAGTACCAATAATTTCACCCTCGGATGAAGTAAGCAACCGTTTATTGGAAACACACCAATTAATGCTTTTATCTACACTGCTCACCAGTTCAATCCGGTTCACAACAGTTTTACCATTAAGCACTTCTTTGTCATCCGATACAAATTGCTCAGCAAGGTAAAAAGGAGAAAAGTCAAAATCAGTTTTTCCAACAATCTCGCTCACATCCCTTAATGCATAATTCTCCAACAAGGTGTTATTAACCCAAAGAAAAACCGAGTTTGTATCTTTTATCCAAAATTGAACTTCCGGAATAAAATCAAACAAAAGTGCTAATTCTGTAGGATTGATATTGGAAAATAAGTCCTCGTTCATAAAATAAAGATAAGACTATAAATTTCAGCGAACTTTCTGCTTTGTCTTTTGGGTATAAAAAAACAGAAATATAAATGCCACAGTCAAAAATGCAGGAAGCACAGCCACCCATCGTAAAGTTTCAGCACCAGCTTCTACTCTGGCTTGGGTAAGTATCAAAAATTCTTTAGTTCCGTCTAATGCATTTAAAATATCAGTAAGGGTATATGTTTTTGGAATGGCTGTAGCCAAATTTGAGTCATAAAGTTTTCCCATAAAAGGCAAAATCAATGAAACTGAAAGCATACCTGAACCACCCATAATGGACAATCCCAAAGCACCTGTTCGTGGAAGATATTCGGCAACATAACCGAGCATGGTAGGCCAGAAATAAGTAACGCCAATGGCAAAAACGGCAGTGGCGGCAATCGTTGTCCAACCGCTTGAATAGCTCAGTAAAACCAACCCGATGCCGGCTGTGATTGCAGAAAACAAAAGCATTCCTGCAGGATTTAATCGGTGTACAACCGGACCAGCAAAGGAACGTCCAACTGCCATAATTCCATTGATAAATACCAACAATAAAATGGCAGGAACGCCTACATTGCTCAATAATACGGTAATCCATTGATTAGTTCCAAGTTCAGTGCTGGAAGTTAGAAACATGCAGAAAACCATAAACAAAAACAGTGGCGAAAGGCAGGCTTTTATCATGTCTTTCATGGATATTCCAGAACTAACCCGTTCCGTTTTTGGCAGTTTTAATTTAAGGAATAAATAGCCATAAGTAAAAACAGGAATGAGAATAACAGCCATTTTCACTTGCCAGCCGAAGTTCAGCAGACCAAGCGCATAAGCTGCCAAACCACCAATAACAATTCCACCCGGAAACCAGACATGGAATCCATTCAGCATTTTGGTTTTATTGTCGGGGAATAAAGTGGCAACTAAGGGATTGCAAGCAGCTTCCACAAAACCGTTTGCAATACCAACAAACAATGTGGAACAAAATAAAGTCCAGAAACCAAAAGAGAAAATGGTAAGAATGATACCGGCCAAATGACCGACAAAAGCAAAAACCAGAATGGTTTTCATTCCGAGCAAATCCACCAGAAAACCTCCAAAAATCATGGCCAACGTAAAGCCCCAAAAGGCAGTTCCGATACACCAGCCGATTTCTTCGTTATTTAATTTAAATATTGTGCCAAAGGTATTTCCGAGTAAGTCAGCACGAATGGCAAAAGTCATTGCAGTAGCTATCAGGGCTATGCGGCTAGCGAAAAATAATTTCTTGCTGTTGATTTCCATTTTATTCCTTTGTTATATTTGTTGTCAAGCGATTAAAATAATCCACCGATTCTTTTACTTCGTCAAACGAATTTTCCCAATGATATTCGTATTCTACAGAGATAGGACCCTTGTAATCTTGGCGCTTTAATTCGTGCATCAATCCAGAAAAATTACTAATGCCTGTACCCCAAGGCACATCGTGATAACCTTTAAATGCTCCTTCAGCAGGAACAAGGTCTTTGGCATGAACCGTTAGAATACGTCCTTCATATTTTTTCAATGATTCCAAAGGGTTAAGACCCGAACGCAGCCAATGGCCAAGGTCGGTACAAACACCAATGTATTTATTTCGTTTGGCAAGTTGACGCATCGTAAATTCCGGATTCCAGTAAATGGAAGGTTTTGGGTGGTTATGCAATGCTATCTTCATCTGATATTTCTCGGCAAGTGGCTCAATATAATTCAATTGTAGAGAATCTGCTTCCGTAATTATTGTTGTAATACCCATGTCTTTGGCAAAATCCAATAATTGAATCCATTCATTTTCATCTTCCATTAGATATTCTAAGAGTTTAATTAATTGAGATGAAAGAATACTATTATCATAACCAATAATAATTCGATCTTCATTTAGAATGGTCTGAAATGCATCAGTACATTTATGATCGTA
>JBAWXD010000048.1:0-19689 GCA_037144275.1 Paludibacter sp.
ATAATGCTAACATAGATGCTTTTACTGATATTAACCTTGCCAAGTCTTACTTATACATTACATATTCTAATCAAATTAAAAAAATCGGTATTAATTTAGAATTTGGTGTGGCACGAACTTATTTTGATCAATCAAAGAAGAATTATACCTATTATAATTTTAAACCTTCTGCCATAATTAAATGGAATATTAATGATAATCATAATTTATCAGAACGTTTTCGAGTATTAAATTATTATCCTTCACTAGGTCAATTGAGTAACATAACTTATCCTATTGATAATATTCAGGTAAAGCAAGGCAATCCAAATTTAATACCTTATTATGCCTACTCAAATTCATTACTGTATAGTTTTACAAAATCTAAAATTTCTTATAATGCCGAATTAGCATATATTTATCAAAACAATCCGATTATGGAAAGTTTTTACATAGCAAATGACAAGTTAGTTAATTCATTCAGTAATCAAAAAAATTGGAGTGAACTAAAATTTGAAACCCAGATAGCATTTCATGAAATTGCCAAGATATTAGATATTTCAGTTGGAGGCGGATATCAATCCCAACAGAGTAACGGAATTGACTATTCGCATAATTTAAATTCATTTTATGCATTTTCCACTATTTCGGCCTCATATAAAGGGTTTTCGGTTTCAGCTAATATGAAAACAAACATTAAAAGTTTGTATGGTGAAAGTTATTCAAATTTATCACCGGACATTACTATTCAAGCACAGTACTTAAGAAATAATAAATGGTTGATTGGATTCAATATATGGAATCCTTTTATGTCGGCATTAATAAATAAATACGAAACAAAATCAAATCTAACTCATCAATATAGAATAATCAACTATAAAGATAATGGTAACTTAATAAGTATTAGATTTGCATACTTTTTTACATTAGGAAGGCAGTTTTCAACTCTTAATAAAGAGAAAAGTAATAGTGATACAGATTCAGGAATACTTAAATAATATTTTAACGCAAATGAAATCCTTTCCTATCACCATCCAATCCGATGCCATGGATTGCGGTCCGGCTTGCCTGAAGATGATAGCCAAGCATTATGGCAAGGATTATACAATGGATACTTTGCGAAAGCACTGTAATATCAGCCGTGAGGGAGTTTCGTTGATGGGTATCAGCAAAACGGCTGAAGAATTAGGTTTTCGTACGTTGGGTGGAAAGTTTACTTTTGAGCAGTTGGTAGATAAAGCACCGTTACCATGCATTGTACATTGGCAGCAAGAACATTTTGTAGTCGTATACAAAGTCCCCAATTCTCCCAGTAGGAAAAAACAGTTTCCATCCTTTAAAGGAGTCAGAGAGGATATTCATATTGCCGACCCCGGTAAAGGTTTGCTTAAGCTCACCAAAAAAGAATTCTGCGATGGTTGGTTAAGTACAGTTAGTAACGGCGAGGATAAAGGTGTGGCATTGCTACTTGAGCCTACCGCATTATTCTATCAGCAGCAGGGAGAACCTGTTATCCGCTCACGGTTTAAATTTCTGAGCAATTATTTTTTTCCCTATAAGAGATTATTTGTTCAGTTGTTGTTGGGGCTATTGTTAGGAAGTGTATTGCAATTGTTTTTCCCGTTTCTTACGCAAGCAATTGTCGATAAAGGAATAACTAATCAGGATATTAGCTTTATTTATTTGGTACTGTTAGCCCAATTAATGCTTTTA
The DNA here is from genome assembly GCA_037144275.1 of Paludibacter sp. GTDB lineage: Bacteria > Bacteroidota > Bacteroidia > Bacteroidales > Paludibacteraceae > Paludibacter. The sequence goes on from JBAWXD010000048.1 coordinate 1,693, forward strand.
TTAGGTCGCACAGCGGTCGATTTTATCCGGCGATGGATATTATTGCATATCGGAGCCCGAATTAATATTTCGTTGATTTCCGATTTCTTTCTCAAGATAATGAAATTGCCTATGAGTTTTTTCGATACCAAATTGTTGGGCGATTTATTACAACGCATCGAAGACCACAGCCGTATAGAGCGTTTCCTTACAGCTCAATCGCTTAATTTGTTATTTTCGATATTCAGCTTGGTTATTTTCAGTGCTGTGTTGTTGGTGTACAATGTATATATTTTTATAGTATTTTTAGTCGGCACAGCTTTATATGTGTTGTGGATAAGTTTCTTTCTGAAAAGAAGACGGTTGTTAGATTATCGGCTTTTTGAAAAACGAGCTATAAATCAAAGCAAGGTGTACCAGTTGCTGAATGGAATGCAAGAAATCAAGTTACAGGGCTGCGAACAACGTAAACGTTGGGAATGGGAAGATGTTCAGTCCGATTTATACGATATAAATATATCTTCTCTTTCGTTGGAACAGTATCAGGAAGCTGGCGGTATTTGCATTAATGAGTTGAAAAATATCATCATTACCATATTAGCTGCCACATCGGTTATGAACGGGCAAATCACGTTAGGGATGATGCTTTCTGTGCAGTATATTATCGGGCAGCTAAATGGACCGGTTGAACAAATGATAAATTTTATCTACCAATGGCAAGATGTAGGCATCAGTTTAGAACGTATTAATGAAATACACAACAAACAAAACGAAGAAGAGTATAATAAAGGAATAGTTATTGATTTGCAGCACCAAGATGATATCCGTATTTCAAACCTCAGTTTTCAGTACGAAGGACCACTTTCACCAAAGGCGCTCTCAAACCTTTCATTAGTAATCCCTTCAGGAAAAGTAACTGCCATAGTAGGTGCAAGTGGAAGCGGCAAAACTACTTTAATCAAACTTTTGCTAAGCTATTACCCACCCACCGAAGGCGATATTAAGGTAAACAACACGGATATAACCGAATTAGATGTAAGTTGGTGGCGTGAACAATGCGGTGTTGTAATGCAGGATGGGTTTATTTTTTCGGATTCCATTGCTCGCAATGTAGCTGCCGATAATGAAGAGATTGATACCGAGCGGTTAAGTATGGCAGTAAGCATTGCTAATATTAAAGAGCATATTGAAAAACTACCGTTGAAATACAATACTGTAATAGGTCAAGAAGGTCAGGGGTTAAGTCAGGGTCAAAAGCAGCGAATTCTGATAGCAAGGGCAGTTTATCGGAATCCTAAATTTATTTTTTTAGATGAAGCAACCAATGCCTTAGATGCGAATAATGAACGGCAGATTATCGAAAATTTGAATGCATTTTATCGTGGAAAAACTGTTTTGGTGGTTGCTCATCGGCTGAGTACCGTAAAAAATGCTGACCAAATAGTGGTACTGGAAAAAGGAGAAATAGTAGAAATTGGCAACCATGAAGCTTTGACAAAGAAAAAAGGTGCTTACTATGAGTTAGTTAAGAATCAGTTAGAGTTAGGAAATTAATTAGAATGGAAAAAATAGAACTTCGCAGTGAAAAAGTAAGAAACCTGATTGGAAGAATACCGCCCAAAATTATACGTAGTGGAACCTTAGTGTTGTTTGTTGTTTTTTTATCGCTATTAATCAGCAGTTACTTCTTTCCTTATTCAGAAACAATTACTGTTCCGGTACAGATAAAAGAATATCAAATTTCAACGACTCATTCTCTAACTAAAAGTTACATAGCTATAGCTTTTGTCCCGATTGATATTCAATCAAAAATTATAGTAGGACAAAAGTCTTTTATAGAGATTGAAGGATATAACAAAAATACATATGGTCAAATTGTGAGCAGTATTTATAGCAGATCAAATAGACCAATTATAAAAGATAAAAAAAAGTACATATTGTTTCAATTATCATTACAAAATGGTTTGACATCAAATAAAGGTAAGACTATTTCCTACTACGACAATATGCAGGGTACTGCGACAATAACACTGAAAAAAGAACGGTTGATGACAATATTGTTCTCATGGATTAAATAATTAATGAGATGAGGTTAATTATAATACATGGAGATATTATATTATGGAGTTATAACTAATCGCCCCAAAAGCAAAAAAAGCCACACCAACAGAGAATTGCTATAATTGTCTTGGTTTGGCTTTTATAGCTTTTTTAATAGGGCAGAGCGGTCACCGTATATTTTATTTCCGGCAAAAGCCGATAAATAAAATACACGGTGAAAGTGTTTTATATAGGTTGCGTAGTTTCATCTGGTAAAATTTAATTATTTGAGACCCCTGTCCTTTCGGATATGAATATCAAATGAGAAAAAGGATGCACTGGTTGTTGGGATATGTTATCCCAACTGTATGTATTATAAGGATTTGCCGCTCGGCTCTGCCGCTTGGCTTGCCAAGAATCCGAAATAATAAATCCGATTTTAAAGCCGGATATGCTACTGGATTAAAAATCCAAAGAATACAAGAACTGGGATTGCAAATCCCAGTGGCGGTATGCAAGCTTTTTTACATTAGAGAGTATATCCGGTGGGTCGGGGTATAATAGTTAATGCAACTTTAATTTACTAATTGATGAAATGGTCCTACAGTTTTTATATGATTATGTAGTTATTTCAGCAACATTTCTCAAATATACAACTTTCATTCAATGCTTCAAACTCAATGGTGGCGTGTTGAATTCCTTTTTCTTTTAATGTATCCCGGATTTGCATTTTTAATTCGGCAAGCTTTTCCATTTCTAAGGATTTACCGAGCACTACGTGAACTGTAAGAACATTGTAATTCCCATCCACTGACCAAATATGTAAATCGTGTACATTCTCAACGCCTTCAACTAATACCAACTGTTTTGAAATAGCATCTATATCCAGTTCAGAAGGAATTCCCTGAAGTATTACCCGCAAACTTTGACGCATATTTTTGTAGACATTATACAAAACGAAACAAACAATTCCAACCGACATAATTGGATCGAGCACCGGAATATCAACAAAACGCATGAGCACAGTGCCTACCAATACGGCTAACCAACCCATCACATCTTCCAATAAATGGAGTTTTGCTACTTTTTCGTTGATGGAATCTCCTTTTCTTAATCGAAAAACAGCAGCTCCATTTACTAACACACCCAAAATTGCAAACAATAACATACCATCTGTCTTAGTAGCTTCTGGCTGTAAAATTCGGGGTATAGCCACGCTAAGAATTATAATACTTCCTGCCGTAAGAACAAAGGAATTTATAATAGCTCCTAATAAGGAAAAGCGTTTATATCCGTATGAATAGGAATTATCACTCCCTTTTCTGGCTGTTTTTTGAAAATATAAAGCAAATCCGAGTGACAAGCAATCGCCTAAATCGTGAATGGCATTGGAAAGGATGGCAACGCTGTTAGTAAGTATTCCACCAACCAATTCAACCACAGTAAAAAACAGATTTAGAAAAAATGCTAACTGTATGTTTTTGGTTGTCGAGTGATGATGTGTGTGTGTGTGATTATGGTTTTCGTGCGACATAAGCTAAGTTTTATTATTCAAACAATTTTAAAATGGAACTGTTCGGAAAAAAAATAAATTATTTATCCGGGTTAAACCACTTCATAACAGCTACATCATATCCTGTTCCGTGCATGAAATTATAGGTCGCTAAGTTTAGTCCTTTTCCATAATAATCGAGGTCGATTTCATTGGCAGTACTAAATGGAATTTCGTTGTTTGCAAAAGTCCCGGGAATTGTAACAACCCGCTTTGCACCTACATTTTCAGGTTCTTGACCGGATGGACTATGAATTGTCATTGCATAGCGATGCCAGAAAGCGGATTGTATCCAGCCATTTTCAAATAGCCCACGAACCACATCGAGTGATTCGATGGTTTCCTGTGCTGTTTCGGTTGGAAAGCCGTACATCAAATAAGCGTGAGTCATTATACCTGCTTCGGCAAAGTTTTTCATACTGTCGCTGGCAGTTTCGATGGTAATCCCTTTGTTTATCAACTTCAATATGCGGGCTGAAGCTACTTCCAGTCCTCCCGAAACTGCTATGCAGCCTGAGGTTGCCATCAAGTAGGTAAGTTCAGGTGTAAACGATTTTTCGAAACGCACATTGGTCCAATAACTTACTGTAAGTTTACGTTTAAGAATTTCATCCGCCAACTTTTTCAACATAAGCGGAGAGGCAGCCTCATCGACAAAATGAAAGCCCGATTGACCTGTCTGCAACATAATTTCTTCCATGCGGTCAACAATCAATTCAATGGGTGCTCTCTCATAGCGTTTGATATAATCCAGTGTGCCATCGCAAAAGGCACATTTTCCCCAATAGCAACCGTGTGCCAGAATTATTTTGTTCCAGCGTCCATTGCTCCAAAGGGCGTGCATTGGATTGCTAATCTCAATCATATTTAGGTATTTGTTTTTCAAAAGCCCTTCATAATCAGGAGTTCCAATTTCGGCAAACGCTATATTTTCTGTGCTGTCAAAATTTACCCGTTGAATATCACCCTGTGCATTTCGGTACAGTGTCCGGATCATTTCAGCACCTTCCATTATCCGCATTATAGGCAACTCGCCGTCATCATAAGTCAGAAAATCGAAGTAGTCGAAAATTTTAGGATCAGTCAGACTGCGTAATTCCGTATTTACATAACCACCTCCCATAACCGTTTTTATGCCTGGATATTCATTTTTTAGCCATTGTGCACAGCGGAGTGCACTAAACAAATTGCCGGGGAACGGAACGCTAAATCCAACAATTTCAGGCTCACATTCACTTATTTTTTTTGAAAAAATATTCAGCATTAACATGTCAATGAATGAAAGTGGCTTTTGTAATTCTTTTTCCAGGGGGTCGAATTCAGGTAGTCGAAGACAAAGCGATTCAGCATAGCGTATCAGTTCGAAATGTGGATCGATGTTTTGCTGTATTATTTCACTTATATTTTTCAGAAAAAGGGAACAGAGATGCGTAGCCCGGTCGTGATTGCCTATTATTCCAAAGGCCCATTCCAACTCGTCTTCATCAGGTAAACGTTTATTATCGGGCCAAAAATCCCGATTACTAAATCGGGTGGCTAACGAACTGTCACCTCCGCTTATAAATCGCATGACCGGTTCAATGGTCTGAAGATAAAAATCAGCTTGTGAGAGTATAATTTTATGTGATTTCGTGAGCTTTTTAAGTGCTAAGGTCTGGAAAATTGTTTCCAGATTTTTTTTTGTGAAAAGTTCCTGAATAAGTTCGATACTCAAATCCATTTGTTCAGCATCGAAGCTTCTCGAACGCAAAAAACCCGTAAGATGGCAGGTGGCAGGATAGGATGTGTTTAGTTGCGTAAGAGGTGGCGTAACAAATAGTATTTTTTTCATTTTTTTCATTATTTCTTTAATCGCCAAGCACAAAAGTTGTTGGCGAACGAATGTTTTATGCAAACTTACTGTTTTATTTTAGAAACAATAATAAATTGATTTAAATAATCTGGAATTATTAACCAAATGAGTAGCTAAGTAGGAATGTGAATATATAGGAAGCCCGCCCAAGGTGTTTTATGAGTTAAAATACATCAACAAATCACACAACATTGAAAAAATTAAAAAATATTATTATTTTTGCAAATCAATTAATATTGAAAATGTTTAACCCTAATAAATTTAAGTTATGACCAAAGAAGAAATTATAGAAGAAATAAATTTAGTTCAACAAAGTGCCATTAGTCTTAAAGCACAATTAATGGATACGAACAGTTTATTGAAAGATTCATTTTCTCGATTAAGAACGCTTAAAAGTATGTTGAGAAATATTGAAATTGCCTCAAATAGAAGAGAAAAAAATCATTTGACAAGTTTAATAACCAGTCAAACAAGAACCAAAAGAGGAAATTATTCACCTGAGTTAGTTCAGATTCTAGAAAAAGGAATTTATCAGATAGGATTATATGAACTTAATATTAATGAAAGACTACTAACACTGAATAATGAAAAAAAACATCTTACAATCAAAGAAATTCAGTTACTTGCCGTTCTGGCAGTGAATGCTAATAAATTGTTAACTCGTGCTTATATGCTAAATACAATTTGGAGTGAAGATTCATATTTCTCAGGCAGAAGCATGGATGTCTATTTGTGTAAGTTACGTAAAATTCTACAAGACGATGAAACTATCAATATAGTTAACTATCATGGAAAAGGCTACAAATTATCAATAATGTAACTTATAATAGTAGTATTTGTTCCAAACTGGATACCCTTACAAGAAAATCTCTGCAGCCATAGTTGCAGAGACTTTTTTTTGCCCTAATAAATTCAATTTAAGTATAAGTTGACATAATCGTTTCCACATGGCGAATTGATCATGTTATTTTATTCAAAATCTACAAATTATCATTGCAAATACTTCTTAATTAAGGGATTATTGATAAATATTGATATCGAAATGACTATTTTACGTAAATATCACTCTCTTTTTTTTACCACTTAATCACTTTATTTGCAACTTATCTAAATAATTTTACATAATAAGAAGTTTCAAAAATGGGAATTCTATTTTTTTAAGAATATTTCATTTAACTTTGTCCCGAAAAATTAACTGTATGGAAAAGAAAAATGATTATTCTGATTTACCGAATCCAAAATCAAATGGGTTGGATGTTAAAAGCTCTTTGCCAACAAAAAACGGCAATTTGGCAGACTCACTTAGCCAGGGTCTTTTAGGAAATAATTCAATTCCTGTTGAACTCGTTCAGGCTGTTGAAAATAAGTTAGTTCACGGACAATTTATTACTAAGGATATGTATCCTACTTTATATTCAAGCCATCAGGCATATTTCCAGATTTTCCAAAATGAGCGAACTTTTATGGTGGCAACTGCTTATGGTTTCCATTTGTTACATTTGGCACAAATCGTATGTTTCGAGTATGTTAAAGAAAAAAAACGTTGGGAAGTTATATTATTGGATCAAACCACATTACAATTAAAGCGAAACACCACCGCTGATGATATTTTGCAATATTCCCTTAAGTTTTTCAGAATTAATCAACAAATCATCATCAATTTGGATTATCTGAATAAAATTGAAAATAATCTTTGTTTACTTACTACTCCTGCTCGAATGGCTGATAAACTGATAATATCCAGAAATTATATGAAGATGTTACAGCAAAGAGTAGAAATGATTTAGATAGTAAGAAGTTAACGGTAAAAGTAAACAGCAGAGGGCAAATGTTTTTTGTTAGCTACCAACCACCAACTAATAACTATAAACTATGTTAGTAGATTTCGCATTATATACACCCATGTTTGTTTCTTTGACCTGGGCTCTGATACTCTTAATTACTTCACGGACATATGGTGCTCGAATTTTTCTGAGCTTTTTTATGTTTACTGTTTCAGCTATATCACTTTCTAATGTTGTTTACTACCACCACCAAAAAGAAATCTTTTTTAGCTTTGAATTGATATATATATTTGGCACATTGTCAATGTTACCGGTATATCAATGCTATATAAAATCGTTAACATATCAGACGAAAATAGGTTTCAACGATATGAAATCGCTTTACCCCGCTCTTACTATACTGATAGCAACTTTGGGAAGTTATTTGTTAATGAATACTGAAATGAGGACATTGTATATTAATCAGTATTTGTTTGGCAATGGCTCGTGGTACGATGCCCCTTTATTAATTCGGATACAACTCATCTTGCACTATATTATACTACTTGTTTTTATAATTCAAATTATATATTCAATAAAGCGAATCAAAATATTTATTACAGAATATCATAGAAATATAACCAACTATTATTCAAATCTAGAAAATAAAATTCTTGAATGGCCTGTAATCATTTTGTATTCATTTGCTATTATGTCATTATTATCCAGTTTTACCTACTTTTTAGGACGAAATTATTTTGATAAATCACCTATTATCTTATTTGTTGTTGGAATAGGATTTGCGATATTTCTATTTTACTTAGGTTTTTTGGGCTTTCTCCAACGAAATATAGTTGAAATTATCGAGACAGATACAGTTGATTTCTTTGAGATTCCTCAAACATTAAAAATAAAAATCGAACTTCACATCTTATTTGAGGAAAAACAACTTTACAAAAATCCGAATTTGAAGATTTCAGACATTGCTACCAGTCTAAATACCAACCGTACCTATATTTCAAAATTCATTAACAACGAATACACCATTTCTTTCAGCATGTTTGTAAATCAGTACCGCGTTGAGGAGGCAAAACAATTGCTGAAGAATGAGGAAAACACGAACTATTCACTTGATTATATTGCAAGTCTTGCCGGATTTGGATCATTACACTCTTTTATACGGGTTTTCAAAGAAATTACGGGCACAACTCCGGGGCGTTTCAAAAAAAATAACCTTCCAAAAAATAGGGAAAACCTATTATAAAGTCCAGCAGCCCTAGATATTTACTTTTTGTACTCAATTCTTTACCTTCTGCACATAGTTTTTACCATTTGCACATAAATTTTGATTCTGGCAGATATATCTTTGCGACCTATAATTAAATGCTAATTAAAATAGTATTTGCTACAATTATAGTTTTTATTAATGTCAATAAATGTGCTATTAGTAAACCTGATTTTTAATTTCTGAAATATATAAAAATATTTTTTACAAGTTTAAGCATTGATCGGTAGCAAATAACCCGAATACTAATACACAAATAGATTAAAAAAGATATTTATGATTGCAACAAAATTCAACTACTTTGCTCCAGGTCTGGCAATAATAAAACTAGATAATGAAGTTTCATTGTTTTCGGAGTCCAATCGCCTGCGGGTCAGGTTGAAGGATTAAATAACTCGGGGCTTGTTTTTTTTAATAACGATTCGATTAAAGGGAATTTGAATTGAAAATACGATAACATATTAACGTTTATACTATTATAAATTTAAGATTTATATTAACTTCCCTAACAAACCATATCGTACTTTTGAAGTTCACTGTTTATAATTCACTTAATGTTTATTGCATTCAATTTTTTTTGTTTTTCAATTGAAGTTTGTTAATTTTCCAAAGTCAAAGAGAGGTCGTGAGGCCTTCCTTTGACAAGAAAATTGAATGATTGAACCATTATTTTTTTTATGCAGAATAATGATAAACCACCCTGAATTATTTCTTATTGTAACAATTAAGAATGACCAAAATTAAAGATTTAAATACTTAACATTAAAAAATTACAAAATGATAGTTAAAAGAAAATATGTTAGACCAAATATTCTGTCAATCATAATTGATAGTGAGTTTTCAATCAGCTTTGCTGAGAAATCAATAACTAATAATAACACTGAAGAAAAAATAGAAGTTAAGGATAATCTTCAGACAGTTAATTAAAAATGCAGATTTACTCTTGTATAGTTAATCTAATCAGTTAATTTTACTTGTTGCGACTAAGGTGCTTTGATTTTTAAGAGTGTACAGCTTGAGTCAAGTTAAGCTTTCTGGAAAATAAAAAACTTCTCTATGATTAACCATTTAAATTTCTCGTTATTTCCATATACGGAATTGCTTAACTTTAGCATGGATTTTATTGCTGTAGTAGAAGAAAGCAAAGTTAAAAAAGCATTAACTGCAATTTATCTTGCTGCAGTGAAGTCAAAATTTACTCCTTATCAAATAGCCTTTGAATCAGAAATGAAGAATCCGTATACCAGATCTCAATTAGAGAAAGATGAAATCAGAAACGCTGCATTTATTGTTTTTCGCAGCTATTGTGAGTGGGCAAAAAATCACGATACAGATTCTCGGATGCAGGCCAGAAGAGTTTTGTTGAATGTAATTCGTCAACATGCTTGGAATGCTCAGGATCTGGGATATATACCAAAATCAACTGCAATTACGAACATTGTTTCTGACATTATTAGCAATTACAGTACTGAATTGAAATTGATAGCAGCTGAAGAATTATTAGACGATTTGGCCGTATCACAACTTAATTTTGAAGGCATAGTGCCTGCAGCTCCAGTATTTACTGCCACGGTAAGTGAAACCAGACCTCAACTTGTAGTTGCCATCCAATCTTTTCTTCGTTTTATTAGTTTGCAGGAAATATTTGTGCCAACCAATGAAATGTCGGCTTTGATTACTGAACTGAACGTGCTAAGTGAAAATTACTACAGCACTTTAAAAACAATGAATATAGTTACAGAAAAAATAAAGCAAACTACAGCATAATAAAACAATAAATATATGAAAACAATTCCATTACATTTTATAGTTAGCGAATTTTTAGGTAGACAATGTATGCTTAGACTCACAAATGGTAATATAGTCGAAGGTATTATGGGTAATACTGAACAAAATATTAGGACTAATACACTAGAGGTTGCATTATACTGTGATAAAAATGACAAAAAGCATATTCCTTTGTTGCAAATAGAAGCACTTAAAGTCGTGTGACGAAATTTTTTATAGGTTAATAAACAACTAATTATTCAAGCATTTAAAGGCTCATATTTGCCATAAACTGCTGTTACAATTAGACAAATATTTTTAGATGTTCAAACTAATTCAATAACAAACTCATTTTCCTTTAATCCCACACCCCTAAACCTGAAAATTTTTTCTTTGGGATTAAAGCAAATCCCTGTAAGTTAAATCTTACAGGGATTTTTTATTTCAATCCACACAAGAATTGCTGATTTAATTGTATTTTTGTAGTTCAATTTTTGAAACTCAATTTCAATGCGTTTAAAATTAGTTCTTTTCTCTGTAATCCTTTATGTCAGCCTGTTTGCAAAAAAAGTAGATGAAGGAGAAATTTATTTTAATAATAAGCAATACCTGAAGGCGAAAACGGTTTATGAAAATCTACTTCGTAAAAAGCCGAAGGATCCGCTTTATAATTATCAGTATGCCCGCTGTTGTTATGAACTGAGGGATGTTGAACCGGCTATTGTACATTTTGAAATGAGCGGTTTGAAATACCCAATGCGTGATATGTATTTGGGAGAATTATACTTCAAAATCTATCGATTTGACGAATCGGTATCTGCCTATCAAAATTATTTGGTTAGTTTAGATTCAACCGATTTAAAACGCCCTGACTTTTTGAAAAAGCTCAAAAAGTCTACCAATGCTGCACGATTAATAACTAAGGTAGAAGATATTTCTATTATCGATAGTATTCAAACCAACAAGTCTGAGTTCCTGAAATATTATAAGTTCAACAGTGAGTTGGGCTCAATAAGTCAGGAAAGTCTGAATATGCCACACCACCGTAAATCTGATCGTGTAAAATATCTCACTCAACGCCGGGATCGTATGTATTTTTCAGATTCTATTCAGGGTCAAATGAATATTTTCACCTCATTTAAACTATTGGATGGCTGGTCTAAACCAAGTTCAATTTCGGATATAATTAACTCAGCAGCAAACGAAAATTACCCTTTTTTGCTGCTTGATGGTGTCACGGTTTATTTTGCATCGGATGGGGAGAATTCAATTGGTGGTTATGATTTGTTTGTAACAAGGTTTAATCCTTCTACTAATAGTTATCTGACGCCTGAAAATTTAGGTTTCCCTTTTAATTCGCCGGCAAATGATTATATGATGGTTATTGACGAGCAGAATAAAATTGGCTGGTTTGCCACTGACCGAAATCAACCCGTAGGGAAAGTGATGATTTACGAATTTGTGCCAAATGAAAACCGAAATATTGTTCGCACCGAAAATAAAGAGTATTTACGGAATGTGGCTCAACTCAAAACATACCGTAAAGCCTTCGGGAATAAGTTGGAACGTGACTTAACTGCTAATCAAAATCGGATTCCTCAATCCGAAAATCAAATTGAATTTGTGCTAAATGACTCAACAATTTATACAAACATTAATCAGTTTCGAAGCCCCGAAGCACTAAAACGTTGGAATCAATTTTACAAATTAAATGCTGACTATATTACAAAGCAAAAAGAATTATCAGATCTACGTATAAATTTTGAAAATGTTGAAACCCAATTTCAACGCGCTGTTTTGGCACCTCAAATCATCGAACTCGAACATAAAAACATTGAACTTAAAAGACTTATTTCAGATGAAATAATTGAAATTAGAGATGTTGAGCTAAAATTCCTTAAACTGAAATAAACCTAAAATAATTTCGTTGTATATCTATATTTAATCGTTGTAAAGTAGATTTATTAGTTATTTATATGATTGGATAATAGTGCTTTATCATTTCATTTATTATCACTTAACGTTATTTCCGATTATTTGTAGTCTAACTTCCATTTTTAGGGCTAATTTTGTGAACTTAAAAAGATAAAATGGATAGACTTAGGTTTCAAAGTTTCGGAAGTGGTAGTAGCGGGAATTGTTATTTTATTGGTAATGCTTCAAGTGGATTATTGATAGATGCCGGAATTGGAGTCCGCACTATCCGTAAAAATCTTCGCAACTTAGGCCTTGATTTTGAAAATATTTGGGGTGTTTTTGTAACTCATGATCACGCCGATCATATAAAAGCAATAGGTCCGGTAGGAGAAAAGCATCTTGTTCCGGTTTACAGCACACGCAAAGTACATGAAGGAATTCAGCGAAGTTATGCCGTAACCGAAAAGTTATATAGCAGTAAAAAGTATATCGAAAAAGGGGAGACCATTCAGGTTGGCGAATTCAAAGTAACCGCTTTCCCTGTTTCACACGATGCAACTGATAGTGTGGGCTATACAATTGAATATAAGGGAAAAAGGTTTACTTTTGCAACTGATATTGGTTTTATAGATGATATTGCCGCCAGTCACCTTGAATTGGCTGATTATATGGTGCTGGAAGCTAATTATGATGAACAAATGTTGCGTCAGGGACCCTATCCGGTTCATTTGCAAAACAGGATTATTGCTAATACCGGACATTTGAGCAACGAACAGGCGGGTATTTTTCTGGCTAAAAGCTACAATAAAAGGTTAAAACACGTTTTTCTGTGTCATTTGAGCCGTGAAAACAATTTACCTGAAGTGGCTTATACTACCGTTCAGTACCATTTGGAAGAACGGGAAATAGTTGTGGGAAAAGATTTGGAACTGGTTACTTTAGATCGATTAAATCCTTCGGAATTATATATTTTTTAGTCGAAAGTGTAAAAGTAAAAACTTTGAAAGTTTGAATAGTTTGAAAGTTCATAAAGTTAAGCGAAGTAGTAATTCTATTTTCTAAATCAACCAATCAATTCAATCAACATAATTAACTCAATCAACTTGAAATTTATGTCGCAAAATCTGGTTATTATTCCCACTTACAACGAAAAGGAAAATATAGAGAATATTATTCGTGCAGTTTTCAGTCAACCCACCACATTTCATGTTTTGGTGATTGAAGATGGTTCGCCTGATGGCACGGCTGCTATTGTGAAAAAACTTCAAACCGAGTTTCCTGCTGCATTATTTATATTGGAGCGAAAAGGAAAATTAGGTTTGGGAACTGCATATATATCCGGTTTTAAATGGGCTTTGGAGCATGGTTACGACTTTATTTTCGAAATGGATGCCGATTTTTCGCATAATCCTGTTGATTTGAATCGCTTATATAATGCTTGTGCTAACGAAGGGGCAGATGTAGCTATAGGTTCACGCTACATAACCGGTGTTAATGTTGTGAATTGGCCGATTGGTAGGGTGTTGATGTCATATTTTGCATCAAAATATGTTCGGTTTATATTGGGTGTGAAAATTGCTGATACCACAGCAGGATTCAAATGCTATCGTCGTGAAGTCTTGGAAACCATTGAGTTGGATAAAATACGGTTCAAAGGTTACGCATTTCAGGTAGAAATGAAATATACGGCATATGAGTGTGGATTTACGCTCAGAGAAGTGCCTGTTATTTTTATAAATCGTGAATTGGGTACATCCAAAATGAGTGGTGGTATTTTTGGCGAAGCTTTTTTTGGGGTTATCCAACTTAAATGGAGTAGTTGGTTTCGCAAATTCCCACAGAAAAAGTAAAGAAAATTGATAATTGACAGTTGATAGTAGACAGTTGATGATTGAAATTGAAAATTGAAAAGATGCAATTAATCAAAAATGCAATAATAGTAAATGAAGGAAGAACCTTCGTGGGGTCAGTATTGATTGATGGTGAACGAATTAAAGCTGTTTTTGAGGAAAATCAGGCTGTTGAAATAGAAGAACCTTTTACCGAAATTGATGCAAACGGGTTCCTTTTGATTCCGGGTGTGATTGACGATCAGGTACATTTTCGTGAACCGGGACTGACTCACAAAGGCGATATTTATTCCGAAAGCAAGGCGGCTGTTGCGGGTGGTATTACTTCATACTTTGAAATGCCGAATACCAAACCACAGGCAACTTCAATTGAATTGCTGGAGGACAAGTATGCAATTGCAGCTCAAAAATCATTTGCCAATTACTCTTTTTTAATGGGGGTAACGAATGACAATATCGATGAATTAAAAAAAATAAATCCACGAAACGTTGCCGGATTGAAGATGTTTATGGGCTCGTCGACCGGTAATATGTTGGTCGATAATGAGAAAACATTACATCGCGTTTTTTCGGAAATTCCGTTGTTGATTGTTACTCATTGCGAGGATGAAGCCACTATTCAGGCTAATATCGAGCATTACAAATCATTACTTGGCGATGATATTCCTGTTGAGTATCACCCTTTAATCCGAAATGCAGAGGCATGTTACAAATCATCTTCCTTTGCAGTGGAACTGGCTACCAAATACAACTCACGCCTACACGTTTTTCACCTCTCTTCGGCTAAAGAAATGTCTTTGTTCTCATCAGATAAACCGTTGAAAGAAAAACGGATAACTGCTGAAGTGTGTGTTCATCATTTGTGGTTTAATGATACAGATTATGCTAAATACGGTAACCGAATAAAGTGGAATCCGGCAATAAAGTCTGAATCAGACCGTCAGGCATTGATTGACGCTGTGAATTCCAATAAAATTGATGTGGTTGCCACCGATCATGCACCGCATTTATTATCAGAAAAAGAAGGTTCGTGCCTGAAAGCGGCTTCGGGTGGTCCATTGGTTCAACATTCGCTGGTAGCTATGCTGCAATTGGTTAAACAAGGTGCTTTCACGTTGGAAAAAGTGATTGAAAAAATGTGTCATGCTCCGGCTGATTTGTTCAGAATTGAAGAACGAGGTTATATTCGCCCGGGTTATTTTGCTGATTTAGTGCTTGTTGATTTGAATAAATCGTGGACAGTTACTGTTGAAAATATTCTTTATAAATGTGGATGGTCGCCTTTTGAAGGAACAAGTTTTGATGCTTCAGTCAAGCAAACATGGGTGAACGGAAAGTTAGTTTATGATAATGGAAAAATAGATGAAACAGTTAGGGGAAAACGACTTTTGTTTTACGAATAGATTTCTTCTCGTTAAAATGAAATTTTAAAACTAAAAAAAATATTTCGGATATGAAAAAACGAGCAATTACAACTATTGGTTCAGGAATACTATTTATTCTGATAGCCTCAGCAATTTATTTTTGGTACGAAAACCAAAAAATTGATGCTTTGAATAATATTCAATATATTCATAATCAAGGTGAAGCACAGGGAACGACCTATTCGATTATCTATCAACAACCTGATGGTACAGATTTGCAATCCAAGATTCAAAAGTTGTTGCATGAATTTGATATGTCACTTTCAACTTACGAACCAAATTCAATTGTATCACGTATTAACAGAAATGATTCTATCGTTAAAACCGATTTATACTTTGAAGAAATGTTTTACGCAGCTCAGGATGCAGCTAAACGTACAAATGGAGCAATGGATATTACTGTTGGACCGTTAGTAAAGGCTTGGGGATTTGCATTTGGGAACAAAGATCACAGTAAATTGCCAACCGTTTCAGATTTTTTACCTTATGTTGGTTATCAGAAGGTTAAGATTGTAAATCACAAACTAATTAAAGCAGATCCGCGCATTTTGATAGACCCAAATTCAATTGCACAGGGTTATTCAGCCGACTTGATTGCCAAATTACTTGCAGAAAACAACTGTAAAAACTATCTGGTGGAAATTGGTGGTGAAATTGCCTGTAAAGGATTGAATCCTGACGGACAGAAATGGAAAGTGGGTATTGATAAAGCCATTGATGATTCAACAAGCAGCAATAAAGAGTTGCAAACCATTGTTTCACTGACTGATTGTGCCATTACAACTGCCGGAGATTATCGGAAGTTTTATATCGAGGGTGGTAAAAAATATTCACATATTATTAATCCTCACACAGGGTATCCGGTTGATAATAAACTATTGAGTGTTACTATTATAGCTCCTACCGCAATTATTGCCGATGCGTATGATACACCATTTATGGTGCTGGGAGTTGACAGTGCCCTTAAAGTGTGCAAGAAATTGCCCGGTGTGGAATGTTACCTGATTTATGCTGACAAAGATGGCAAACATAAAGTCGTTTATACCGAGGGCTTTAAGAAGTATTTACCAAAATAACTATCAATAAATTCGTAATAAACCGTAGATTAGTTAAATTGAAGCATTTTATTTTTTTATTCCTGATATAATAACTACTTTTGCAGTCCAAATTTCTTTATGAAAACGAACAAAATTCTCTTTTTAGTTGCTATTTTAATGCTGGTTTCCTGTGGTGAATATCAGAATTTACTTAAATCGGACGATGCTGAATTAAAATACAACAAAGCGGTCGAGTATTTCGATAAAGGAGATTTTATGAGGTCATCCACCCTATTCGATGCTGTAGCAACATATTATAAAGGAACTGAACGTTCTGAAACCGTTTTGAATTATCTGGCTAAAGCTAATATGGGGCAAAAGGATTATTTTACGGCCAGCGAATATTATAAAACCTACGTAAAGACTTATCCGAAAGGCAAATACGTTATTGAATCGAAGTATATGATAGGGTATTGTTACTATCTCGATTCGCCTGATGCCCGATTGGATCAAACACCAACACATAGTGCTATTGCCGCTTTGCAGGAATTTATTGATGTTTATCCGGAAAGCGAAAGAGTACCTGAAGCGAATAAATTGTTAGATGAATTGACGAATAAATTGGCGTATAAATCGTATTTGAATGCTAAATTATATTACAATTTGGGTAATTATTTAGGAAATAATTATGAGTCTGCTGTAATAACAGCTCAAAATGCATTGAAAAAGTATACTGCAACAGCATATCGTGAAGAACTGATCATGTTGATTTTAGACTCGAAATACGAACAGGCTGTACAGAGTGTTGAAGAAAAGAAAATAGAAAGATACCGCAATACCATTGATGAGTATTACAATTATGTAAATGAATATCCTACCGGGAAATTCAGGAAACAAGCGGATAAGATTTTTAGTGAAACAAAGAAAATTGTGAAAGATTAAAATTAAAGTAATATGGACTACAAAAAAGTGAATGCTCCCTTGAATACCATTTCGCGTGATATGAATTCAATCAGCGCAAATGTTGGTAATGTTTACGAAACGGTTAAAATCATTGGTAAACGTTCTAACCAGATTAGTGTAGAAATCAAATCTGAACTTGATAAAAAACTACTGGAATTTGCCTCATTTAATGAAAATATTGAGGAGGTTTTTGAAAACAGGGAACAAATTGAGATTTCACGTTATTACGAAAAACTTTCAAAAGCAACTCTGATTGCAACTCAGGAGTTTTTGGAAGACAAGGTATATTACCGCAATCCGATTAAAGACAAATTGAAATAATCTGTTTTTAGAGGATTTGAATCACATTTAGATAAAGGAATATTGTGTTATTTTTAACGCATTATTCTTTTATCTTTTTTTGTTTGTGTTTAGTTCAATTCATTTTTGTATTTTTGTGAAAGAAAAGAAATAAGACATTATACCTGAATTGTAAAATATATATTATGATTAAAGGAAAAAAAATAATATTAGGGGTTACCGGAAGTATAGCTGCGTATAAATCAGCACAAATCATACGATTACTTGT
>JBAWXD010000049.1:0-19381 GCA_037144275.1 Paludibacter sp.
GAAAAACCATTTGAATCATTTCGCTGGGACGGATATTATTGCCCATCCGTACACGGAGCGTATGGGTTTGAGGAACTTTATGGCTTTGATTGGGCAGAATAATATTGAAATCCCATTCAATGCTTACATACTTGGTTTTGGGTGCCATATTCCAGTCGGTATTTATAAATTCGTACCAACTACCAAATGTTTTGATTTCCCGGTTATCCAGACCAACTGTTACACTGATTACATCGGTTACTTTTTCGTGAAGTGCCAGTTTCTTGTAGATTTTTTTATTCAGTTCTACGATATCGCAATAAGAGAACTGCCTGTAATCATCAAACAGTTTGATATCTGTGTCACGCTTTCCCTTAAATAAATAATAGAGTGACTGAAACTGCTTCAGTTGATTTTCATCAATTACCTCAATCGGTTCTTCTATTTCGTCCTTATGTATTGATTTGTTCATTCTTCTGTAATTGACAATGGATAATTGATAATTATGAATTAAAAATTAGTATAGCTTTTCTTTCCTCCCACCATTTTCATCCTCAGCACCTGTTTTCGGTTTCCGCTTGCTTTGTAGCTTATATGTACCCAGCTTGGTTGGTGGTCGTCGCCTCCTTCCCATATAAGTTGATCAAAGTCAAGTTGATGACGAACCAGGTTGAAAAGTGCAGCATTATCGAATGTTTCGAGGTCAGCAGCTTCTCCTTTGCAGTGTTGCGATAGTGGTTTCATCGATCCACCTTTTTCTTTATTTACAGCCAAAGATCGGAAACCTGAACTAACGTGAATGGGATTTCCCAGTAGGTCACGGGCTGGTTGTAACAGATCTGTGGCCAGTGCCTTTAGACTGTCAATCTGCTTTTCTTCCGGTAAATTGGGAAGTTGAGAATCCGTAATGCAAAGCTCGGTTAGGCTGAAATTTTTGCTTAATTGAAAATTCATGGTTGATAATTGATAATTAAAAATTGATAATTAAAAATTGATAATTGATAATTAAAAATTGATAATTGTTTTACTTCATTTTAGAAGACTTGATGATGCTGACAAGTATTTTTATTAATTCCCTACAATCAATGATAATTGACTGAAATGATTTTTTGTCCAGATAGTCTGTATCGTGGAGTAACATAAGCCAATATTCTGTTTCATTGGCTTCCTTAAGTGCTATACTTAGTTTATGAATAAAGTCGGCTTTTGATTCTGCATGTTCCGCTTCCCTGAATAATGCCCCTATAGCAGTTCCACTTCGTAACATCTGTTTCGATAAGACAAATTCCTTCTGCTCATTGCTCAAAAACTTATATGCCTTCACTATTCGGATAGCAAATTGATAAGACTTGAATTTAATTACATTTTCCATTTTTAATTGTCAATTATCAATTGTCTTAAAATCCAAAAATCGTATAATCCACTTTCATATTTCCGGTGGCATCGGGTACGTCCTGTGCATCCCGTTTTCCAAATGGATAGTGCTCTTGTCGGGTGAAGGAGGTGAGTAATATGCCCAATTGACGGTCATGCCTATTAGCACAAAGCTTCAGAACAGATTGAGCCACCATAGTAGTCAGCGTACTCACCGCAGCAGTAACCGGACTGGCTGCACCGGCTAACATACCAATGGTATCAACCAGTGTATTGAGATTGCTATCGGTCAGTATTTGTGCAAGCAAGGCACTGTTATCAATCAGTTGCTGATTGGACTTTAGGGCCAGCAGCATCCAGTTCAGGTTTTCAGGAATAGTATCTGCCACAAAAACATTGTAGCCCGTATCGCCAAAAAATATCAGCTGATTGTCTTTGACACGCTGTATTTCTGGCATTATCCGGGAGCTAATGACATGACTCACTGCCTGTGCCACAAGTTGTCGTTTTTGGTTACTATCGCTGGTTCGATAAAAGTCGTTCAGCATAGGAAAATCGGTTTCGCCCAGCGTAACGAAACTCATTAGTTGTACTTCGGTCATACCCAACAGGGCACCGTTGCTGTAAATGCGGAGTTTGTTTAGTCGTAAGTAGAACATATTTTTTTTAATTGAAAGTTGACAATTGACAATTGAAAGTTGACAATTGAAAGTTGATAATTGACAATTGATAATTGATATTGCGTATTCTAGTCATTTTTTATTTTTGTTGAATTGATTATTTTGTAAATCTAACAGGTGGGCTGTAAAAAATATCGATTTCATATTTCAAAAACATCGTACTACTTAAGAAGTCATTGCTACGCACCTTATTAAATTATGTGATTCCATTTTACTGGGAAGATTTTACAACTACGTTGCTAAAAGGGGCATAGCCCTGATTTCTTCGTAGAACAAACATAAAATATTAAATAAGGGGCGTAGCCCTGACATAAAAAAAAACGAAGATTATTTTACTTGGCACATTTTTTTTACACGCCACCTGTTAGGTTTTTCTTTATCTTTAGGTATGCGACGATCAATTAGCCTCGTATGCAACAATCAATTAGCCTCGTATGCAATGTTAGATTAGCCTCGTATGTGACAAGTGCATAGCCCCGTATGCGATGATCTATTACGAGGCTATGCGATAGTCGATGCTTACACGTTCAAAACATAATCAAACATAAAGATCCGGGGCTCTTTCAAATTCTGGATTGAATTTGAAAACTGCGTGGCTATACTCAATTTATAATCACCTTTAGGCAAAGTGGCAGGCACAACAAAACTTACCTTCGAAGGATCGTTTGTAAGAATCGAATTCAGAGCTATTACAGTGGTTTCGCTGGTTGCCTGATTTGTCAGAATAATACCATTCGCCACATTGTCGCCGGTAATCCTTATTTTACTTCCAACCAAATTGACCCCTCCACCCGGAGTCAAACGGGTATTTACTTCGCCAGTAGTTACATCGGTTACAGAGTTGATTACGGTTCCGGCTTCAGCCATACCACGTACATCTACTGTAGCTGCATTAACCGAAGCACGTAAATCGGCAGTGGGTGTAACCCGTACCGACAGACTGTGTTTGCTGCTATCCCAGTGATCGTTATCACCTACAAATACACCATTAACAGCCATATTGAAATACCCCAACCCGAATGCTACCGAAGCACCGTTGGCTATTTGTTCCCTGGCTATCTCTTTGAGAAGTTCCATAGAAGATCGTAAACTCGACGGATTCAAATCTGTTCGTCGGGAAACTGCAATGTTAATCAAATCGTCTTCATTCAACGATTTGATAGTTACTACGCGACCAAAGCGGTCGTCTTTACGTTCAGTAAGCGTTAAGTCATACAGCTCAACGATTACACTGTTTTTGTCATTTGTAGCCATTTTTGATTGTTTTTAAGATTAATAAAATTGTGTGATTAAATCCTACTCTATTGTGAAATTACCTATCAGGTCGGTACTACCATATTTTATGGTAATAGTATAGTTTCCTGCATTCCAGGAGTCCGACGGTATAAACATGCTCAGGTCACTATCCGTATCTGTCACAGTTTGACAAACCACATTCAGGTATTCATCATACACTGTGATAGTTGCATCGCCTACCGACCATTCAAAATAAACTGCCAGACTGTTATTATCCACCGTAGCAGTTAGCGGAATAGTTGTTTCGGTAATTATACCGTTTGGCATGGGTTGAGGTGGAGGTGATTGATCATCCTTTCGGATAATTATATCAGTTGCAAAACTGAATTGTGAGCATACAATAAAACCTGCCACTATACAGATTCTTGAAAACATTGATTTTGAAATTTTCATGAGATACTAATTTTTAAAGACATAGTTTGAAAGTCATTTAAGATTCATTGAGGGTCATGAATTCTTTTTGTTTCTTAAATTACTTCAGACCTGCCTTCTGGTTTTTAATTGATTTATACTTGAAAATATTTCAATCGATTGTGTGACAAAATTAGGGTAGGATAGAAGGAAGTTCCAAATTTTAAGCTCTTTTTCGACTGGACATGACAAAATTAAGCTGCACTGAATATCAGATAGTTATGCTGGTAAATTTGGGTATTTACTGGACATGGATATTTTTTGGTTATTTATGCGAAAAAAGAGGCTGAAAAAGCAGGGTGGTTTGGGTTATAATATACTATCTACCCCGTCGCTCGAAGAGACGGGGTAGGTACTATCAATTTGTATCGGTGAGTTTGGTCTAGTAGTTTTCTGAAAGTATTCCCTGAAGAAAGATACTAAGTTCGGTTGCCGATTGGAGTTGTAGTTTTGCTGCCAGACGGGTCTTCATTTTATTCAGGGCTTCCAGTTTATAATCCAAAACATTTAATATGTCGGTCACTGGTATCTCCAGCAATGTAAGGCAACACCATTTGATTTCCCGATCGGAAACTTCTTCGTAACGTTCTTTTAGTTTACCGGGTAAGTTATTCATGTTGGCATCCATCAATTTCAAGAAATAGCTAGTATCTTGCAAGTGCAGGATGTCATTATAAATTTTTTTATCAAGCAATTCTTTTTCGGCAAAGCTCAACTTCTTTCTTATTGCTGTCTGTGAATCTTTCGTATTTTTTATTTTTTGAATCAGGGCTTCTCGGTGTTTCAGCATCAGCTCCTTATGCTTTTCTGTGCTTTGATTTAGTTCCCTGCTCTTTCGCTTATGCAGTTGCAGATATAGCAGTACACTTAAAATCAGTATAAGTATAATTCCCAGGCTAAGATACCCAAGCCATTTCCGGGTTTTTACTGCCTCCCGTTTGCTGTGATGCATGGTTTCAATATAGCTCCCTTTTGGCTGAGCATCAATTTTACGGATGGAATCAATGCAGTTTTGATAAGCCACCATCGCTTCCTTTAACCCGCTAACATCTTTTTTAGCATTGCTGGTATTTACCAGAATACGATAACATTCACGTCGGGTAACAATATCGGACTTATAACTGAATGATTTTTTGGCATAATATCCGGCTGAATCATATTGATGTAAATCAAAATACAAATCCGCCAGATAATAAACACGGACAGCCATATTGGTTTGTATATAGGGATAGGATAATGATTTTCTAAGATAAAACAGCGCAGAATCATATTGTTTCAGTGCGTAATAGTTTATGCCTAAGTTCTGTATGGCTAATCCTTTGCTGAGTGAATCATTGCTATTCAAATAGAACCTGTAAAAATACTGCTGAGCATCTTTATACTTTTTTTCATAACAATAGCTTATTCCGATGGAGAGTAAAGTGGTATTGGCAAAATAAATGGACTTTGCTTTCAGATACAAATAATAGGCTTCACTATATTTTTGTCTTGCTTTGTCAAATTCCTTTTGATAAAGGCTTATATCAGCCAGATCAAAGTTTAACCTTGCCGACAACAGGTATTCTTCACTGTTTTCAATTAGTTCCAGACCTTGTACAAACGAACTGCTGGCTTTATCAAGCTGGAAGCTATATTTATATTTTCGTCCTTCGTATAAATAGCAGTTGGCTAATCGTACCGGATCAGGGTACTTCTGATAATAATGCATCGAAAAATCAAGTAACGAATCCGGCAGCATCGGGAGTTTTCGCCTATCCAGGGCTTCTGTCATTAGCAGCAAATACAGCGCTTTATTTTCGGTAGATTTATATTTGTTCGACGAAAGATGTCTGAGAATTTGCAGGGCTGAATCGGGTTTGGTTTCAACCAGCGATTCTGCTTTTTGGAGTTCATTGGGTGGGTTTGTACAACAAGCAAGAACAAGGCTAAGAAATAGAAAAACAGAGATATAGCTGGATATTTTCATCGGAATACTAGTTTGGTTAACTAAAAATTCAGACAAAAATAGGGAAAAAATTTGTAAGTTAAAAATGGGTTATTGATCTCTATTAAAGAAAGAATATCTGACTCATTACGGAGTGCAAATACTCTTTGACATAAAATTTAGTAAAGCTGCTAAACCTAAGACATAAAATCATTGAACATATTACTAGTTCTTATCGTAGTACCCCTTCATAACAAACCACGCTTTCTTCCGTTGTCCTTTGTCGGAAATTAAGCCTTTACGATTCCAACCATCCTGATTGAGTGGATGGCAACGAGTAGGTGAACGGAAATCGAAAAGCACCCAAGGGCTTGTACCACGTAAATTGGGGATGTTTTTGAACATTATCAGGTTTTTGCGATACAACTCTTCTTGATATTCCTCACTCCATGAATGTGCCACATCCAACTCTCCATGCTGTCCGTAAAGGGCTTCGCAACCAAACTCTGACATAATGAGTGGTTTGTTCAATGCGACTTCCCATTTGATTAGCTCGGGCGAAACCGGAAAGGGCATATACCAGCCCATGTATTTGTTGATTCCCACTATATCCATAAGGTTGGTCAAACTATCATTGAGCGTAAAGGTATTGGTAGCTTTATCGTATTTTGCATTGTCGAATGCACCGGCAATAAGTCGCGTGCTATCCAAATTATGCGTCATTTTTGCCAGACCTGTCAGCATTTTATCCCTACTTGCCGATGGTGCAGTTTCATTTTGAATACTCCAAATAATGATGGCAGCACGGTTTTTATCCCTGTAAATCATCTCTTTGAGCATATTCTGAGCTTTTTTCATTACAACCTCATTGGTAAATTTGATACCTTGCCAAACAGGGATTTCTTCCCAAATTAGAATACCCATTTTTTCTGCCATACGCAAAATGCGTTCGTTTTGAGAATAGTGAGCCGTACGCGCGAAGTTACAACCCAAGGCTTTTACTTCATTCAAAATCATGGATGCATCAGCATCTGAATAGGCGCGCCCCATGCGTTGAGGAATTTCCTCGTGAAAGTTTACGCCTTTCAAGAATATCGCTTTGCCGTTCAGCAAAATATTGCAGCCTTTGGTTTCTATTGTTCTAAAACCAATCTCATCGGTTACAGTCTCATTATTTGCGCTAAACCTTACATCGTACAATTTCGGCGAAGCAGGTTCCCAAAGTTGTGGTTTTGCCGCAATTTCGAAAACTGCTAAACCCTCATTATCAGTCATTATTAGCTTGTTGATTTTCAACTCCGGAATTGAAACTTCTACTTGTTGAGCGGAAGTTACGCCACTCAATTTCACTTTACCCTGTAATTGATTTCGACTTCCCTTTTTTAGTTGAAGAACGTAATCTGTGATAAATGTTTTGGGTGTTTCAATAAAAAAAACATCTCGGGTGATACCGCCATAATTCCACCAATCGAAATTCATTGCAGGAATCCCATCTTCGTGGCGATTGTTATTGACCATCACTATCAGGTCGTTGTCACCCTCTTTCAAAGCATTGCTCACTTCGAACTGAAAGGGTGTAAAACCGCCTTCGTGGCGACCAATTTCAACACCATTAAGCCAAACGGCAGCTTGATAATTTACCGCTGCAAAGTAGATAAACTGGCGACTATCATTATTCCTTTTAACATTAAAATTCCGTTGATACCACACATTACCTTCGTAGTATTTAAGCTCGGGAATTTGTGAATTAAAATCACCCGGTACATCTAATCGTAGACCGTTTTGAAATGAATATTCAATAAAATCGGTTTTCAACTTGGGTTGCCTGTTTTGGTAAAATTTGGCAGACTCTCCTCTACTATAGAGATCAATGATTGCATTCCACTTTCCATTAAGTAACTGAACATGCTGACGACCGGAAGGATTTTGCATAAACGATTGTCCAACAACGGTTACTGTTAGACTTAAAATTGCAATCAATAATATGTTTTTTTTCATTTGCAAATACAATTATTTTTAGATTTAATACCATTATTAAAAACTTCTTTTTAGTAAGAAAAATATAGAATGAAGAAATGAAGCCTGAATCTCTTCATTCTTACATTTCTTCATTCTCTCACTGCAACAAAACAACCTTTCGTGCTTAACTATATAAAATTAAAGTAATCGAAAAATATCCTTTAACCAAATGTGAAATTTCGTTTCAATTATAGTTATTGATTTATTGAATACCGATCAATTTTTCAAATAGTCTTCTCCTTTACAAAACAAACAAAATTATTTTTTTTTACAATACTTGTTTAAACGGATCATTGTTCATATATTCCAGTGCCATTGATAAACTCTCTCCCGGACCTGCTGGTGGCTCTGATTCCAACGCCAACGAGATTTCGTTATCTAACTCGATCAATTCTATTTCAGGACTTAAGTACATCCGTTTTTCTGTCATTTTTTCTTTGATTTTCATATAATTAGATATTATCGGATAATTACTTTTTGAATTTCACTCTGACCATTTATTGATAAGGCTACAAAATAAACTCCAGCACTAAAAGTTTTCTGAATAGTTTGCTTTGTTGAAGTAAGCAAATTTTCATATTGGTTTTGACCTAAGGCATTGTAAATGCATATCTTAGTTGATTCAGAAGCATTAACTACAATCTGATTCGCTATATTTACATATACCTGAGCATTGAGTTTTGAGGCATTATTCAAACCGTTAGGTGACGACGGTGAACGGAATAACAAACTGAAACGATTGGTTGTTGGAGTTGTAATTTGAGAACTAAAATTGTAAGCTACTCCTTTAGCAAGTTCAGTTTCGGTATTCAGCAATTTGTCTTTCAGTACAATGCTCGTTCCAACTTCAAAATTAGTCATTTCTGCGCTTGAAATACTAAAGTTGTTTGCCTGTCCTGTTGTGAAACCAAGTGGAATTTCGACTTCGTATTTTACTTCATTCATGCCGTTGATTACCAGTTTTTCATTTCCAATTTGAGTGTAAATTTCAGGTATCGAAACAGAGTTATTACTCATTTTTGGTGAATCGAACATATCTAACCCATCATTTGCTTTCGCATTGAAAAGAATAACAGCTTCATCAATGTTTATACCGTTCGAAACTTGCAAACGAACTAATTGTTGAGTGTTTAGTTTTGGTGCCTTAAACTTATTTCCTGTATCATCTACATGTTTACGCATTGAATTGTCAACCACATAATTAGTGCTTCCAGTTAAAACCCGTACCCAATAAGCCTGCATAGGAGGAATGAGTGTAGAAATCGTTGTATTTGGATTCACAGCCACAATAGTTGGATTTCCAGGATCAGCCACATTTACAGTTGCAAAAATGTAACCTTCTGAAACATCTTTGGTACGAAACCATGCTGTAGTAAGTAAACCGGTATTAGCGGCAGAAACCATTTTCCAGTCGAGGTATGAAGGATACGGATTGGCTACCAAGTTAAAACCCTCACTTGTTTTTCCGGTAGTACGTGCCAACGACAATGATTTGCTTCCTGTATTTAGTGTGCCAGTAAAGTTCAAAGTTGATACTCCTGTTGCTGGTACAATGTATCCCTTTCTTGAATCTAAGGCTTCCCCTGCTGCTTCTGGTTTCCAATAAGCAGTACCTAATGCTGAAAGGTCAGTATTAGTGCCTGCTTCTACGTATGAATAATATAATTTACCCACAGGGACAGTAGCTCCTGCAACAGGAGAAGTAATATACCAATTACGGGCAGAACCAAAGTACTGCTCCACAGTGGCAGTAACAGCCTGTGGGCTACTTGTGGTATTATCTACCAAAGTTCCGGTTCCGGTTGGACCGCTTTGCAGGGTTAGTGCACCTGAGGTAGAAAATATCTGATCGGAGGAATTAAGAGTCAGATTTCCTCCGGGAACAACGGTTACTGTTTTAAAGGCTTTAGTTGCATTTATATTCAGGTTTCCACCTGCAGCAACTGTTACATCACAGTCAGTACAGTTATTAAGCAAGCTATTATTAGCATTAATTAAACTGCTTATATTCAATGTGTTTGAAGCAAAATTAGCAACCAATGTTCTGTTTGCTGAAACTGTAAATCCATACGAGGTATTTGGTGATACTTCTGTACCATTTTCAGTCCAGTTAATAAAGCGATACCCTGCATCAGGGGAAGATGCCACCAATGTTGCACTATTTGTTGGAGATTCATAATTACCGGCACCAGATGTAACAGTACCACCTGTAGTAGCTGAGGCAGCAACAGTAAATCGTTTAATCGGATATTCCCAAGCACCCACATCGAAATAACCAAGCCTTGTTGTCCCAAGTTGATCGGTGGTCAAAACTGGTGATAATAAATTGGAAGTAACATAGCACCTTGCAATACTAGACGAACCTATTTTCAATACCGGAGTAGCATCAGTAGATAATGAACCGGCAAAAGCAAGATCACCAACAGCAGCGGTTAGATTATTGTGCGTTGTTGCGGCAGTAGCCCAAACTCCATCTGCTATAATACCCGTAATTACGTTGTTAATACCAGCATTTGAGACGTTTGTTTGAAGAGCAGCATTTACACCAACTTGCGATTGATTTGAAGTAGAACCGCTGTTTCCGATTACAATACTGTTGTTCATTACCAATGAAGTAGGATATCCACCGGCAGCATCAAAACAAACACCATCAGCACCTGTTCCTGCATTTGTAGTGTTGCCTACAATGGTGCAATGATTCAGTGTTACTGTTTGTGTTGGAGCAACTCCTTGTCCGGCAGTTGTAGTCGAAAAGTAAATACCACCACCCACTTTAGCAGAATTTTGGGTGCTGTTTCCATAAATGGTTGAATTTTCAATCCATAATTTGTGATCTACTGATGTTGAGGCATTTAAACCACATTGTACACTAATACCGCCACCATTATTTTGAGCAGTTGAAGCTACAGTATTGTTGGATATTGTACTATTTCTAATAGTTACATTTGCTGCTGCAGTCGTTTGAGGGTTAATGGCAATTCCACCACCACCTGTTGTGTTTGGACCAATGTCAGTAGCAGTATTACCTGTGATATTACAACCTGTAACATTAAGCACTACCGGACCTTGAATATAAACTCCACCACCTTTGGTTGCTGTATTGTTGTAAATCTTCAAATTTACAAGATTAATAGTTGGTGCAGAAGTGCCTGAATTAACTACTCTGACACCACCTGCACTTACGCCATTATAACCGTTGCGTATGGTCAAATCCTGCAAAGTGATAATTGGCGATGTGGTATAAGCGGCATCAAAAGTGAATGCAACACCACTTCCTGTTGAGGCATTTGCTGTTGGTTGTACAATTGTACTTCCCATTCCGGCTCCCTTAATTATTAGTCCTTTAGTGAGTGTCGTTACTTTCTCGGTAAGGATTCCTGCCGAAATATTGATAATATCACTGGCACTTGCTGAAGCAGCTATTGCTAATGCAATGGTTGTATAAGATGTTCCACCATTTAAAGTAATAGTGGCAGTAGGAGCAAAATTTGCTACCAATGTACGGGCTGCGGATACCATAAAAGTATAAGCAGCACTTGTTGAAACTTCTACACCGCTTTCTGTCCAGTTTAAGAAACTATAGCCCGCAATTGGAGTGGCGATTAAAGTAATGGGGTCTCCATCAATTACGGTTGTTGAAGATGCTGAAACAGTTCCGTTGGCATCGGCTGATGATGCAGCAATAACATATTGCGTTGCAAAATTGGCAACCAATGCAATGGGGTTTGAAGCATTGAATGTAAAAGAGGATGTTGTTGATACAACTTTTCCTCCAACTGTCCAGTTTTTAAATGCATTTGATCCACTTGCAGTTGCAACGGCTATTACGGAAGTACCCGAAGCATAATTTCCATTTGGACTTGTGGTAATTGTTCCACCAGCACCAGCTGTAGCAGAAATGGCAATACTTGATTGATATTCATACGCTCCAGCATCAGTAACACCTTCTCTTGTATTACCCAATTGGTCAGCGTAAAGGGTTGGAATTAAAGCATTTGTTCCAACATATTCTTTTGCAATACTACCAGAACCAATCAATAATACAGGAGTTGCATCGCTCGTTAATGCAACTGGACTCGGAAAGGCAAGAGTAGAAACTCCTGCAACATCATTTTGTGTAAAAGTTCCAGTATTTTGCCAGGTTACCCCACTTGCTAAAGTCAATATGCTGTTTGTTACACCACCATTTACAATGTTTCCATGAAGGTTACTTGCATTCGAAGCTGCTCCGGTATTATCTCTGATAATGGTATTATTCATTTTAAATGTAGTAGTAGTATTTGCACCAGCTACAGCAACACCATCTCCTCCTGTTCCATTTAGAGTTGTATTCTTGGCAATTGTACAATGATTAAGTGTAATAGTTCCTGATGGTGAAGTTCCAGTTCCTGAGATATAATAAATACCGCCACCATTTTTGGTTGTAGCTGAAGTACTATTCCCATAAATAGTTGAGTTTTCAACAAACAATGCATTTGAACTGGAAGAGTTTGAACATATCACTCCTATACCACCACCATTATCAGTTGTTGTATTACCTGAAATTGTGCTGTTTTTTATAGTAACGTTGGCTGCATTAGTACCAACAGGTTTAACGCCTATGCCGGAACCTAGACCAGTCCCTGTATTTCCAATGATATTACAACCGGTTACATTTAGTATTACCGGTCCTTCAATATATACCCCAGCACCATTGGTAGCTTTATTAGCGGTAATTTTTAAATTTGTAAGATTCAACGTAGTAATAACTCCTGTATTAACAAGACGAATACCACCTGCACTTGCGTTATTAAAACCATTTTGAATGGTCATATCTTGTAAGGTGATGCTAACTCCAGCTGTATAAGCTGCATCTAATTTAAATACAGGACCATTGGAGTTACTTGAGTTGTTGAGAGCCGGTTGCACAATGGTACGCCCCATACCTGCACCTTTAATTGTCAGTGGTTTTGAAAGTAATATTCCTTTCTCTGTAATTGTACCTTCAGAAATATTAATTACATCACTGGCACTTGTTGACGCTGTAATAGCTGCTGTAATGGTTGCATAAGTGGTTCCACCATTAAGATTAATGGTAACAGCCGAAAACAATTGAGCTGAGCAGAACAAAGCTACAGCCATAATAAGTGTGAGTTTTTTCATTTTCTTAAATAATTATAGGATTGCTCCTTGTTAATTTTGATTTAAAGTAAACTGAATATAAGATTATGTCTTTTAAGTATTGAATTTCAATATAATAGTAAATATTTGTATAGATAAAGTACAGATATCGGATGGAGATTGCTCTCCATCCATCTACTAAACAACACATTATTTCACAATTACTTTTTGAATCCTTTTTCCTTGATTTGTAGTTATTTTTAAGATATACACGCCAGCAGAATTTAATGAAATGCTAGAGTTCATAGGCAATTGTGCAATAACTAAACCTCCCAGTAAATTATAAACTTCTACTACTCCAGCTGTTTCTGAAAATTGTAGGTTTCTATCTTTTACTATTACAAAGTTGGCTTCCTTTGTTTGTTCAATAGAAGTTGTCAGTGAGGATTCATAAGCACCGGCATCTCTGATTTGAACTTTTGTATTACCAAGTTGGTCGTTATCCAATACAGGTGACAAATAATTGGTTGTCACATAGTTTCTGGCAATACTGGCAGAACCGATTTTCAACACTGGAGTTGCATCAGTTGACAATGCACTTTCAAAGGCAAGGTCAGTAACTAGAGCATCCAATTTATTGTTTGTTGTTGCGCCTATAATCCATGTTCCGCTAATACCCAAAATGCTGTTGGTAACGCCAGCATTTGAAACGTTGGTTTGATCGGCGGCATTAACACCAACTTGCGATTGATTTGAAGTAGAACCACTGTTACCCATTACAATACTATTATTCATTACCAATGAAGTAGGATATCCGCCTGCAGCATCAAAACAAACTCCATCGCCACCAGTTCCAGCATTTGTGGTATTGCCAGCTATTGTACAATGATTCAGCGTTACCGTTTGAGTTGGAGCAACTCCTTGTCCGGCAGTTGTAGTCTTAAAGAAAATACCAGCTCCAACTTTCCCTGCATAAACTGTACTGTTTCCATAAATGGTTGAGTTTTCAATCCATAACGAATGGTTTACAGCTGTAGATGCATTTGCACCACAATTCACACTTATACCACCGCCATTATTTGCCGAAGTTGAAGCTACAGTATTATTGGATATTGTACTGTTTTTTATTGTGGTATTTATTGCAGAAGCTCCGATAGCTACAATAGAAATTCCACCACCACCAGCTGCCGTAGCAACATTTGTAGCTGTATTTGCAGTGATATTACAACCGGTCACATTCAGTGTTGCAGGACCTTGAACCCATACTCCACCGCCATTACCTCCAATATTATTGTAGATTTTCAGATTTGTTAGTTTCAACGTAGGCACTATAGCTCCTGAATTGTTTAAGCGAACACCACCAGCACTAAACGTATTAAAGCAATTCCGAATGGTCAAATCCTCAATATTAATGGTCGTTTCTAATGCATAAGCAGCATCCAACGTGAATGCAACCCCACTTCCACTTACCGGTGAAGCGGCAGCTTGAACAATGGTAGAATGCATACCGGCTCCTTTGATTGTAAGTGATTTGGTAAGTGTAGTCACTTTTTCTGTAACAATACCTGCAGTAATATTGATAATATCGGTAGGACTTGTTGAAGCAGCAATTGCTTCAGCAATAGTATTATATGCAGTAGTTCCATTCAGCAGAATAGTGGCTGTTGGTGCAAAGTTGGCTACCAAGGTGCACGCTGTTGATACCGTAAAAGTATAAGCTGCACTTGTTGATACTTCTACACCACCTTCAGTCCAGTTCAGAAAGCTATAACCAGTAGCTGGCGTGGCAGTTAATGTAACAGGAGATCCATTATTGACAGCCGTTGATGCTGCTGATACTGATCCGTTTAAATCGGCTGCTGATGCTGAGATAACAGATTGTGCCACAAAATTGGCAACCAAGCTAACCGCTCTCGAAACAGTAAATGCGTATGTTGCAGATGTAGAAACAACCGTTGCACCTTCTGTCCAGTTAAGGAAACCATAACCAGCCGAAGGAGTTGCAACTAAAGTAGCTGTCGTTCCTGTATCATAACTTCCTGTACCAGAAGTTACAACACCATTTGCACCAGCTGTAGCTGCAATGGTGTAGGAAGCAGCCTGATATTCATAAGCCCCTGCATCGGGATTGCCAACTCTTGGATTACCCAGTTGGTCAGTAGCAAGTGCAGGTACTAATGAATTTGTCACTACATAATCTTTTGCAATACTAGTTGGTCCAATCAATAACACAGGTGTAGCATCGCTCGATAATGAACCGGCAAAAGCAAGGTTTCCTGTTCCATCAATTATATTATTGTTAGAAAGTGTGGCTGTAACCCAAAGTCCGCCAGTGATAATACCAGTAATGATGTTTTTGACACCACCATCAGTGATTTTTGCTTGTGAAACAGCATTGGTTCCAACTTGTGACTGATTGCTTGTTGAACCGCTGTTATTCATCACAATGCTGTTATTCATCACCAATGTAGTGATATAACCACCTGCATCATCAATACAAACACCGTCACCACCTGTTCCGGCATTTGTTGTGTTGTTAGCAATTGTACAATGATTCAGTGTTATCGTTTGAGTTGGAGCAACTGCTTGCCCAGTTGGGGCAGTTATAAAGTAAATACCACCGCCACTTTTACCGGCAAAACCGGTACTGTTTCCATAAATGGTAGAATTTTCAATCCACAATGAGTTATTAATACCTGATGCTGTAGAACCACATTGTACACTAATACCACCACCATTATTTTTAGCAGTTGCAGCCACCACATTATTGGATATTGTACTGTTTTTTATCGTAACATTTGCAGCAGCAGTAGTTTGAGGGTTAATGGCAATTCCGCCACCACCTGTTGTATTTGGACCTATGTCCGTGGCCGTATTTCCAGTGATATTACAAGCTGTAACATTAAGGACTACCGGACCTTGAATATAAATTCCGCCGCCTTTGGTTGCTTTATTAGTGGTAATTTTCAAATTTGTAAGATTCAACGTTGTAGAAGTACCTGAACCAATAACGCGGACTCCACCTCCACTTGCAGTATTAAAACCATTTTGAATGGTCATATCTTGCAAGGTGATTGTATTTCCATTTGTAGTTAAAGCAAATGCTACATTACCACTACCACTTATCGGTGTGGCAAGTGGCTGCAAAATCGTACTCCCCATGCCGGCTCCTTTAATTGTAAGCGATTTTGTAAGAAGTACTTTTTCAGTAATCGTTCCTGCCGAAATGGTAATTACATCGCTAGAGCTTGTTGAAGCTGCAATTGCTAAATTTATAGTTGTATACGTTGTTGTTCCATTAAGAGTAATGGTAGGTCCAGTTACCGAGAATACCTGAACTGAGCAAAACAAGGCTAAAGCGACAAAAGATATTAGTTTTTTCATATTGTAAAAATATTGGATTTGATAAATACTGTATATTTTATAATTTGTTGGAATCACGTCTGACCGTTTTGAGTGGTCAGACGATTTTCATTCTCCTAATTTACATTTAAAACTAACTTCTTAGTCCAACTTTTAGCAGCTGATTCAATCTGAACAGCATAAATACCTGATTTCGAAATTTGAATTTCCATTGAACCGTTGTTTGCCTCTTTTGTAACTATCATTCGACCAATGGTATCAAACACACGAATTGACGAAAATTCATTAATATTGCTCACCAATACTTTTCCATTCATCACCGATACAATTGGATCATAAATAGATATAGATTGTACTGCCGATGGTAAATGATATTCATAAGCTCCTGCATCAGTAGAGCCAACTCTTGCACCACCAAGTTGGTCAAAATTTAAAGCAGGAGATAAATAATTGGTTGCAACATAGTTTCGGGCAATACTTGTAGCACCAATTTTCAACACCGGGGTAGCATCTGATGATAATGAACTTTCAAATGCAAGATTAGCGACAACAGCATCCAATTTATTATTCGTTGGTGTGGCAAAAACCCATTGTGTATCCAAATTTCCTGAAATTCCTAAAATACTGTTGGCAATACCACCATCCTCGACATTGTATTGAAAGAAACTATTAACGCCTACTTGCGAAGCGTTAGAGCTAGAGCCACTGTTCCCCATTACAATACTGTTGTTCATCACCAATTTGGTAGCATATCCGCCCACAACATCAAAGCAAACTCCATCAGCACCTGTTCCTCCATTAGTAGTATTGTTTGCAATTGTACAATGGTTCAGTGTTACTGTTTGTGTTGGAGGCGTTGTAACATCTATAAAAGTTGTAGTTTTAAAGCAAATTCCAGCACCCACTTTACCGGGATAACCAGTGCTGTTTCCGTAAATGCTAGAGTTTTCAATCCACAATTTGTGATCTACCGCTGTAGTAGCATTTGCACCACATTGTACACTTATACCTCCGCCATTATTGGCTGAAGTTGAAGCTACGGTATTGTATGATATTGTACTGTTTTTTATCGTAGTATTTATGGCAGAAGCTCCGATAGCTACTACAGAAATTCCGCCACCACCTGCGGCTGCGGCTGGATTTGTAGCTGTATTTGCAGTGATATTACAACCAGTTACATTGAAAGTTGCTGGTCCCTGAACCCAAACACCACCACCATTAACACCAATATTATTGTATATTTTCAGCTTGGTAAGATTCAACGTAGGCGCTGTGGCTCCAGTGTTATTTAAACGAATTCCACCTGCACTGAATGCATTATAACAATTCCGAATAGTCAGATCCTCAATATTGATGGTAGTTTCTGATGCATAAGCTGCATCTAAAGTGAATGCAACACCACTACCACTTACCGGTGAAGCAGCTGCTTGAACAATGGTAGCACCCATACCGGCTCCTTTAATAGTCAGGGATTTGGTGAGTGTGGTCACTTTTTCAGTAACAATACCTGCCGAAATATTAATCACATCACCAGGACTTGAAGCTGCTATTGCCAAAGCAACAGTTCCATAAGATGTTCCACCATTAAGCGAGATAGTAGCTATAGGAGCAAAGTGTGCCACCAAGGTACGTGCTGCAGTTACCGTAAAAGTATAAGCTGCACTTGTTGATACTTCTGCGCCAGCATCTGTCCAATTTAAGAAACTATAACCCGTATTTGGAGTGGCGGTTATTGTAAACGGAGCTCCATTAACTACAGTTGTTGATGCTGCTGATACAGATCCGTTGGCATCAGCCGACGATGCTAAAATATCAGACAGCAATGCAAAATTAGCAACCAAGGTAACCGCTCTGGAAACCGTAAAAGTGTAGGTAGCAGATGTTGAAACGACCGTTCCATTTTCTGTCCAGCTTGATAAACCATAAGCACTTGCAGGAGTTGCAACCAAGGTAGCATTAGTTCCGTTTGCATAAGTTCCAGTTCCAGAAGTTATTGAACCATTTGCACCAGCTGAAGCAGCAATGACGTAAGAGGTAGGTTGATATTCATAAGCCCCTGCATCAGTAGAGCCAACTCTTGGATTACCAATTTGGTCCGTGCTAAGTGCTGGAGATAATACATTTGACATTATATAATCTTTTGCAATGCTGGTTGGCCCAATCAATAATACAGGAGTAGGATCGCTCGTTAATGAACTTGCAAAGGCAAGATCTGAAACTGCTGCTGTTAAATTGTTATGCGTTGTCGCTGCTGTTACCCATGTTTCAGCTGCTAAAATTCCGAAAATACTATTGGAAATACCACCATTCGTTATTTGTGCTTGCAACGCAGCATTAGTTCCAACTTGCGACTGATTGCTTGTTGAACCACTGTTTCCCATTACTATACTGTTGTTCATTACCAATTTAGTTGGATAACCACCTACTACTGCTGTTCCCCCAGTTGCAAAAAGAGTACTAACATCAAAACACACTCCATCGCCACCTGTACCGCCATTAGTAGTATTGTTGGCAATTGTGCAATGATTCAGTGTTACCGTTTGTGTTGGAGCAATTGCTTGCCCGGCAGGTGCAGATGCAAAATAAACACCACCACCGCTTTTACCTGCATAACCGGTACTGTTTCCATAAATAGTAGAGTTTTCAATCCACAATTTGTGATCTACTGCTGTTGAACCATTTGCACCACATTGTACACTAATACCACCACCATTATTTTTAGCAGTTGCAATTACCATATTATTGGATATTGTACTGTTTTTAATCGTGACATTCGCTGCAGCAGTCGTTTGAGGGTTAATAGCAATTCCACCACCACCTGATGTAATCCCTGTATCCGTAACAGAATTTCCTGTGATATTACAAGTTGTAACGTTTAGGACTACAGGACCTTGAATATAGACTCCACCACCTCTTGTGGCTCTATTATTGTAAATTTTTAAATTTTTTAGATTCACCGTTGAAGCAGTACCTGAACCAATAACGCGGACACCACCACCACTTGCAGTATTTAAGCCATTTTGAATGGTCATGTCTTGCAACGTGATTGTATTTCCATTGGTAGTTAAAGCTAAAGTAGCTCCATTGCCGGCTGCTTGTGTGGCCAATGGCTGTACAATTGTAAGCCCCATACCGGCTCCTTTGATGGTCAGGTCTTTTGTAATTGCTAATGCTTTCTCAGTATATGTTCCTGCGGAAATTTCAATAATATCGCCCGAAGCACAAGCTTTTATAG
>JBAWXD010000050.1:0-19121 GCA_037144275.1 Paludibacter sp.
TTATATCTATATGAGTCTTCAGGTTTGTGTTACTGCCGTCCATACAGAATTGGATAACAATCAGATATCGGAAAAATCAGTCTATAATTATTTTTATTTTTCAGGAAAAAAGCAAACTACAGCTGGTATTTTTTATCGTTATCGATGGAAAAAACTAAATTTGTTTGGCGAAACAGCCATGACTGCCAATGGATCAATAGCCACTTTGAATGGTTGTTATTTCAGTCCTGTTTCACAGCTTAGTCTGGTAGTTTTGCAACGCTATTATTCTCCACAATATGATACATTTTATGCTTCTTCTTTTTCCGAAACATCACGAATCAATAATGAATCAGGCTTATATCTTGGTGCCGAGATTCGTCCGTTCCGTAAATGGAAACTAGCTGCCTATGCAGATAGTTACCATTTTCCGTGGCCAAAATATGGCATTGATGCACCTTCTGTGGGAAATGATTATTTGTTTCAGGCCGATTTTGCAGCGAAACGAACAATGGCAATGTATTGGCGATTTAAGTACGAAGAAAAGCAAACGAATCTTTCAACAACAGGTTTTGTGATGCCTGTAATTGTAGCACTACAAAAAGCGTCGCTGCGGTATCAGTTGACTTATTCTTATGGGTATTTCAGTTTTAAAAATGTGTTGGAAGGAAATTTATCGCGTCAGGCTAAAGCAGATTGGACTTATGGTGTAATTGCCTCACAGGATGTGAGTTATTCTTTCCCAAAATTTCCGTTGAAAATTGATGTGCGTTTTCAGTTTTTTGATGCACAGGATTATGAAAACCGTTTTTATTCTTACGAAAAAGATGTGTTGTATGCTTTTTCCATACCAATGTATTACGGGCAGGGAAGTCGCTATTACCTTAATTTACAATATGATATCACTAAGCGGTTTTCA
Source organism: Paludibacter sp. (assembly GCA_037144275.1). Classification (GTDB taxonomy): domain Bacteria; phylum Bacteroidota; class Bacteroidia; order Bacteroidales; family Paludibacteraceae; genus Paludibacter. The sequence goes on from JBAWXD010000050.1 coordinate 899, forward strand.
CTCTGGTTCAAAATTGCTCAAACTGTTTATGCCGATGATCGGGAGTCGCTTAGTAGTGGGAATGAAACTATTTCAGGAAATCGAAAAACGGATATGCGATTTTTGTTGAAATGGGAATTTTGAAAATAATTGAATTTTTGGTGCGTTTAAATAAGTTCAATAGTTAGTAGTTTTTACGTACTTTTGTTTTCTAATATACGATTTATGTATTCTGAGTTATTAATTACTTCCGATGGTTCACACACCTTGTTTATGCCTGAAATTGACGAGTGTTATCATTCGACCCACGGTGCTATTCAGGAATCGAGGCATATATTTATTGATGCCGGATTGAAGAACTGTCTTAAAGATGATATTTGTGTGCTTGAAGTTGGATTTGGAACGGGATTGAATGCCTTTTTAGCATTAGTAGAGGCGGAGCGGAGTGAAAAAATGATTCATTACATTACGTTGGAAAAATATCCGGTTGATGTTGAAAAGGCGATTCAGTTGAATTATCCGGAAAAAATAGATTCAGATAAACAGCATATTTTCAACCTGTTGCATACTTCTTCCTGGAATGAACCGGTAGAAATTACGTCATATTTCACACTTCATAAAATAGAAACCGACTTTACGCAATATATTCACTCACAAAAGTATGATGTCGTATTTTTCGATGCTTTTTCCCCCGAAAAACAACCTGAAATGTGGTCGGTGGAACAATTCGAGAAGTTGTATAAAACCTGTAATTTTGGAGCAATTCTGACTACCTATTGTGCCAAAGGAATTGTTCGCAGAGCCATGCAGGTGGCAGGATTCAAGGTGGAACGCCTGCCCGGACCTCCCGGAAAACGAGAGATTTTAAGAGCTTCGCAAACGTTGTAAACCGAAAAATGAAATAAAGAATGAAAAAATCAGGAGTGTTCTTAAGCTTGTATGCTATTTTTGTGATGGTAATGGTTATTCTGGTGTCAGTAAATAGTAAAGCTGATTTGCAGTTGTGGATGACTTCGCATAATTCGTCATTTGCCGACACTTTTTTTCATTATTACACCTTTGTTGGTGACTGGATTCCGTTTGCTGTAGCAGGAATCCTTCTGTTCTGGAGCTTTCGGGCTGCGGGATTTATTGTGGTTTCGCAACTTGTATCGGGCCTGTTTTCCAGCCTAATTAAAACTTTGTGGAACGAACCGAGACCACTGTTATACTTTAAAGAGCATTTTCCTTCCGTTCAGCTTCATACAGTTGCTGGCGAGCATATAAATATGTGGCATAGCTTTCCATCCGGACACACTATAACAGCTTTTGCGTTTTTTCTGGCATTGACTTTTTTTACGAAAAACCATGCATGGCAGGTTCTCTATTTCGTTTTAGCCGTTTTGGTTGGCTTTTCACGGATTTACCTGCAACAGCATTTTGCAATCGATGTACTGGTTGGATCGTTAGTCGGTGTTTTGGTCACCATGGGTTGTAAATTTATGCTGGATAAATTTCCAATTAAATGGATTGACAATTCGTTTTTTAGTCTTTTAAAAAAATAAGAGTATGAAAAAATTACTTATGCTTTACCGGTTGGTGCAGGTTAAGTTTTCCAGCATTCAGATTGTGTTACACGGTTTCGGAAAACAACGTTCAGTTGCTGACCGTGAATTGATTAATGGAGACATGAAGATTTCGCTTAATCTGAAAATCTAAAAGAATTATTAGAAAAATGCCTTTAGGGGCTTTGTCATTCAGAATTAAAAGATTATCTTTGCACACTCAAAATCAAATATGTCGTTTTGTGATGTGTGCATTGCGAAGTTTGTATTTTAAAACATTTATTTCTAACTAGTTATCATGTATTTAACGTCTGAAATTAAAAAAGAAATCTTTGCTAAACACGGAAAGTCTAACACTGATACTGGCTCATCAGAAGGTCAGATAGCATTGTTTTCGTACCGTATTAACCATTTGACCGAACACCTGAAGGCAAATAAAAAAGATTATAGTACAGAACGCGCCCTTGTAATTTTGGTAGGAAAACGTCGTCGTCTTCTCAATTATTTGAAAGATACCGAAATTTCACGTTACCGTGCCATTATCAAAGAATTGGGTATCAGAAAGTAATTCTGGCTTTCAAGACTTTAAAAAAGGCGTTTCAAAAGCTATTTTGAAATGCCTTTTGTTTTACCCCCAACCCCCTAAAGGGGGCTTTGGATATCTATCAAACAATATTTTGATAAAAACTAACTTAATTCCCCTTTAGGGGTTAGGGGTCATGGGATTAATCTACAACATATTCATATCTATTTACGGAATCGGAGTTTTCGTTTTTTCATTGTTTAATCAAAAAGCAAAGAAATTGCGGATCGGACAGGCAGGAGCTTTGAGTCTTTTGAAAACAACAATCGATCCTAATGCCCGTTATATCTGGTTTCATGCAGCTTCATTAGGTGAATTCGAACAGGGACGTCCGGTGATGGAGCAACTGAAAAAGGAAAATCCCGAAACCAAAATTCTGCTGACTTTCTTTTCGCCTTCGGGCTATGAAATCCGTAAAAATTATACAGGAGTAGATGTCATCTCATATTTGCCGCTCGATACCAAAGCTTCGGCACAAAAGTTTGTGAGATTGCTAAACCCGTCGAAAGCGATATTTATCAAATACGAGTTTTGGCCAAATTATATCCTTGAACTTCAAAAAGCCAATGTGCCGGTTTACAGCATTTCAGCCATTTTTCGACCGTCGCAGGTTTTCTTCAATTGGTATGGCGGTTGGTATCGCAACTTGTTGAAATCATTTGCTCATATTTTTGTACAGGATAAAAATTCGCTGAAACTGCTTGTTGATAATGGTTTCACCAATGTTTCGGTGGCAGGCGATACCCGCTTCGACCGGGTGGCCGATTTGGTTCAACAGGCTAAAACTATTTCGTTGATTGAATCTTTTGTGCAAAATTCCAACAAGGTGATTGTTGCCGGAAGCACCTGGCCAAAAGACGAAGAATTGTTGGTTCGCTATCTGAAACTTCATCCGGATATGAAGTTGATTCTGGTTCCGCACGAAATTCATCAGGCGCATATTCTGGGAATTTCGAAGTTATTGGACGGCAAATTTGTACGATATACTGATTTGAATGAGCAGAATGCAATGACCACCAACTGCATTGTGGTTGATACCATCGGTTTGCTTTCCTCAATTTATCGATATGCCAACGTGGCGTATATAGGTGGAGGTTTTGGTGTGGGAATTCACAATACGCTTGAAGCGGCAGTTTGGAATGTTCCGGTGGTTTTTGGACCGAATTATCAGAAATTCCGGGAAGCCCGTGAGTTGATTGCTATTGGTGGAGCTTTTTCAATACAGCTTTACGAATTGCTTGAAGCACAGTTTGACGCACTGCTGAAAGACAACAAAGCCGGAAAAATTGCCGGAGAATATGTAAAGAATAATACCGGTGCTACCGACTTGATTATTAAAGAGATAAGCCCCCTAAATCCCCCTAATGGATGACTTAAAGACTTTTTCTCTAAACAATAAGTGAAAATAATAGATAAATATAAATTCTTAAACCCCCTTTAGGGGGATTGGGGGCAACATTATGCAAAAACCTTCCATTCCAAAAGGAACACGCGACTTTACGCCACAAGAAATGGCGAACCGCAATTATATATTCAACACGATTAAAGACGTTTTTCGTCTGTATGGTTTTCAGCAGATTGAAACACCTGCTATGGAAAACCTATCGACTTTGATGGGAAAATATGGTGAAGAAGGCGATAAATTGCTGTTTAAAATACTGAATTCGGGTGATTATCTTTCTGATTTAACCATTGAAGAGATGTTATGGAAAGATAGTCCAAGACTTACTAACCGAATTGCTGAAAAAGGACTTCGTTATGACCTGACCGTGCCTTTTGCACGCTTTGTTGTACAACATCAGCATGAAATCTCTTTCCCCTTCAAACGATATCAGATTCAACCCGTTTGGCGTGCTGATCGACCACAGCGAGGAAGATACCGTGAGTTTTACCAATGCGATGTAGACGTGGTGGGGAGCGATTCGTTACTAAACGAGCTGGAACTGATTCAGATAGTGGACGAAGTTTATCGTCGGTTGAAAATCAATGTAGTAATCAAAATAAATAACCGTAAAATTCTGTCGGGCATTGCTGAAATTATTGGCGAAGCCGAAAAAATTACCGATATAACTGTGGCCATCGACAAGATGGACAAAATTGGTTTGGAAAAAGTGAATGAAGAGATTGCGTCGAAAGGAATTTCGGAAGAAGCCATTGCCAAACTACAACCAATTCTGAAACTTAGCGGAACAAATTCCGAAAAACTGGCTCAACTTAAAACAATACTTGCTTCTTCGGAAGTGGGTTTGAAAGGTGTTTCGGAACTTGAAACCATTTTCGGACTATGCGAAGCGATGAAAGTGGAAACGAAAATTGATCTGGATTTAACACTGGCACGCGGACTGAACTATTATACCGGAGCAATTTTCGAGGTAAAAGCATTGGATGTAGAAATAGGAAGTATTACCGGAGGTGGTCGCTATGACAATCTGACCGGCGTGTTTGGTCTGGAAGGCCTTTCGGGTGTCGGTATTTCATTTGGTGCCGATCGCATTTACGATGTGCTGAATCAACTGAATCTTTATCCCGAAACTTCACAGGAACAAACCCGGATTTTGTTCGTGAGCTTTGGCGAAAAGGAATTGCTGTATTGTCTGCCGTGGCTAAGCGATTTACGGGCAAAAGGTATTAATGCCGAGATTTATCCCGAAGCTGCCAAAATGAAAAAACAAATGAGCTATGCTGATAATAAGCGCATTCCGTTTGTAGCTATTGTGGGCGAAACGGAAATGAACGAAGGGAAAGTTATGCTGAAAAACATGAAGAGCGGTGATCAAAAACTGGTGTCGGCTGACGAAATATCCGAGGCTTTGAAATAATAAATAAATTAATACAAAAAGCTTGATAATCATTCGATTATCACGCTTTTCGTATTAAAGCACATATCGTATTTCTTCAATGAAATAAAACATAAAAATACCGCATACAATTACCTGAAAAATAGTTCCGATTATAAAATAAACAAATGAGCTGACGGCTTGATGAATAGCGTCATTACTTTCTTTACCCGCAAAAAACTCACCGATAAAAGCTCCCAGAATAGCTCCAATAAAAATTCCGTAGATTCCGAAATACATTCCTGCCAGCATTCCAACCATACTTCCCCAGACTCCTTTGGTACTTCCGCCGAATTTTCGGTCTCCCCAACTTGGAATTAAATAGTCGAGCCCCTGAATGGCAATGACTAATATACCAAATCGAATGAAAGAATGAACTGAAAATTCAGCAATAGAACTATAATGTAAAACGATTAATCCCAAATAACTGAGCGCTGCACTTGGCAGTTTCTGGAATAAACAACCGAGTAATCCGGCAAGAATCAAAATTCCGGCAAATACAATTAAAAATGTATCCATAGGGTGCTAATTTTATTAAAGGAAAGTCGAACAAAGTCTTTCAACTATTTCTGCTTGCAAATATAGATTAAAATAAATAATAAAAGAGATTTTGAATGAAAATATACGAGATATAAACACTTTTTTGTAGTGTTTTTTTTAGGAATAATCTATCTTTGTAGCAAAATTAAGAGCTATGAACGTAATGAGTATTTACAATCAGAAACCTTATAAAATAGGTATTGCCTTAAGTGGAGGTGGCATCAAAGGACTCTGTCATGCCGGAGTGTTAAAAGCACTTGAAGAACACGGAATTAAACCTGATATTTTGTCGGGTGTAAGTGCCGGAGCGGTGGTTGGCGCATTGTACTCTGACGGGTATTCGCCGGATGAAATTGCTGCCCTATTTGAAGAAATAAATTTTAGGAATATGACGAAAATAAGTATTCCTGATGGCGGATTTTTTAAAACAGATATTTTTCAGGATTTTTTAAACGCTAAATTACGTGCTAAAACCTTTGAAGAACTCAGCATTCCGTTGCGGGTAGTAGCCACTGATTTAGACAAAGGTCAAAGTGTTACCTTTACTTCCGGAAAACTTATTGAACCCGTTGTAGCATCCTGCTGCTTTCCTGTTTTGTTTAGTCCAAAAGTCATTGATGGTGTTCATTATGTCGACGGTGGTGTACTTAAGAATTTTCCGGTATCCACTATTCGCAGCGAATGTGACAAAATAATAGGCATCAATGCCAGTCCATTGGTAGCCGATAAATACAGGCAAAGTATTTTGAATGTGGCTACCCGTTCGTACAATTTTATGTTCAAGGCCAATATATTCTACGACAAAGAGCTTTGCGATCTACTGATTGAACCTGTAGATATGGGAAATTACGAAACTTTTGATGTGGATAAAGGCCGTGAGATTTTCGAACTGGGTTATCGGTCAACAAAACAATTGCTCGAAAACAAATTGAGTACTAAGGTTGTTTAATGGTCTGTTTGTATTACACAAATGAACTCAAAACGTGCAGATTTAATTTTTTTTGATTACTTTTGTGACGCAATAATTACCCAAAAACCAATCAAATTATGTTTCCAGTATCAGAACGTTTGGCAGCACTTTCTCCTTCCGAAACGCTTGCCATGTCTCAAAAAAGTAACGAGTTGAAAGCTCAGGGCTTTGATGTAATTAATCTCAGTGTTGGAGAACCTGACTTTAACACACCCGACCACATAAAGGAAGCAGCTAAACAAGCTGTGGATAACAACTTTTCCTTTTATTCACCGGTACCAGGCTATCCTGCATTGCGTAACGCTATTTGTGCCAAGTTGAAATCTGAAAACGGATTGGAATATAAACCGGAGCAAATTGTTTGTTCTAACGGTGCTAAACAGTCGGTTTGTAATGTGCTTTTGGCGATTATTGGCAAGGGTGACGAAGTAATTATTCCCGCACCTTATTGGGTTAGTTATCCCGAAATGGTAAAAATTGCTGACGGTACATCTGTTGAAGTATATGCCGGAATCGAACAGGATTTCAAAATCACACCGGCTCAGTTGGAGGCAGCTATTACGCCTAAATCAAAAGCCATCATCCTTTGCTCGCCTTCCAACCCAACCGGAAGTGTTTACAGCAAAGAAGAATTGAAAGGATTGGCCGATGTTTTGGCTAAGTATCCGAATATTATTATTTTGTCTGATGAAATTTACGAACATATCAATTATTTAGGCATTCACGAGAGTATTGCTCAGTTTGAGAATGTACGTGAACGTGTGGTTATTATCAACGGTGTGTCGAAAGGTTATGCTATGACCGGCTGGCGTTTAGGCTGGATTGCCGCTCCAAAATGGATTGCTTCTGCTTGTAACACGCTACAAGGACAATATACTTCCGGACCCTGTTCGGTAACTCAAAAAGCTGCTGAAGCTGCTTATACCGGCGACCAGGCTTGTGTTGAAACGATGCGAGTAGCTTTCGAACGTCGTAAAAACTTAGTCGTGAAACTGGCCCGAGAAATTCCGGGTTTGATAACTAACGATCCACAAGGTGCATTCTATATTTTCCCTGATTGCAGCTCATTTTTAGGAAAATCATTCAACGGTAGAATTATTCATAAATCGGGTGACTTAGCCATGTATTTATTGGAAGAAGGTCACGTGGCTTGTGTGGGTGGTGACGCCTTTGGTGCTCCTAACTGTATCCGTATGTCGTATGCCACTTCCGATGAAAATCTGGTGAAAGCCTTTGGCTGGATTAAAGAAGCATTAGCTAAATTAGCCTGAGAAAATTAGCAAACTACTTATAATAACCGACCCCGTCGCATAAAGTGATGGGGTCGGTTTGTTATTTTGGACGTTGTCCGCCTTTACTTGTTAATTGATTTTATAGAGTAACCAGATGAATTTGGAAGGATTCAAATCAATAAATTATTTTATAAGTATGTAAAGTTTGGCCGTGTTGTACCTGCAGCATATATATGCCTTTTCGGGTCATGGGTAGTAAAACGTCGGCTGAAAAAGTATGTGTGCTGTATAGTTTCTTGCCTGTTGCATCGAGCACATTAATATTGGAATCGCTGGAAAGATTATTAAGCATGATTCCCTGAGTAGTTTTTGACCAGATTAAATTATTGGCCTCAGTCTTATTGACAAAAGTACTGATAGAGGTTTGCACCATTACCTGATTCGAAACCGAGCCGCCGTTTCCAAGAGGAGTAACAGTATAGTAATAAGTTTTATTGCCCTGAAGTCCACTTACCTGATAAGTCAATACGTTTCCAACAGATTTTGGATAGCCTGAAACAGAAAGCTGTGAGTAAACAGGCACATTCGTAACTAATCTTACATTATCAATTACAACACGCTTTCCTATATCAGTATAAAGCGCTATAACGGATACAGACGTAGCAACGGGTAGATTTACGCTGAAATCCTGAAATGCAACGGCTGTTGTCCATGCAGTAACTAAAACATTATCAAGCGATACCCTCAATAAAGCTCCATTATCGCTACCATATTGTTGAGCACGAACAGTTAAAGTGCTGGTTGCCGTTGAAAGATTTAATACGGGAAGTGTAAGTTTTCCGAAATCGGTGGAAGATCCAAGTTTTTCAGTTCCACCGGTGTTAATTGTATAGCCACTTTTCGACCAGTTGTTAGGAAGTGCTAACAGAAACTCTTCATTAATTAATGAATTTGGGGTCGTTCCGCTTTGTTCTATGCTGTATACATTCAAACTGTATTCAGTTGCTCCCGATGAGGGTGTCCAGTCCGCTAAAAAGCTGCTGTTAGTGGCGTTTGATGCCGGTAAAGCAGCAAATTCGTCGGTGGCAGTAGTTTTCAATCTAAGATTCACTGTTGTGATTCCGCCCCCCGAAATACTGAGTATAGCCGACTGATTTCCCAATGAATTTGCAGTATAATGCAATTTGAAAGAAGTACCTGCTTCAGCTTCGGCCTTGGAAAGTGATGATTTATCCAACGAAAAGTTAGCAGCATTTATTCCCCCAACTGTCAAAGTCAGATTTCCTGTCAGATTATTTCCTTTCAAATTGATGGTAGTGTCTTTTGTCTGCAGATAGAATGTATTTCCTAAATTAATAGTATCATTATCGTTTGGCCAGTTTAAATAAGGGAAAGTGATGCTACCATCAAGTCGGTAAGGTACGGTAGTAAGGTTTCCCCAGATATATTCAATCAGTTCGGGATGGTCGATAAACGGATTGCGGTTTTTCTGAATTCCATACACCACGTCGTTTCGGCTAGTTTCTTTCAGACTGACTACATCTTGCCGGTGCCATTGCAACAATAATGTTTGCGCCCAGAGTTTAAATACAGGATATGTGTTATTCTGCATCATGTTTTCCGGCTTGGAAGTATCCCATTTTCGGGCATAATGCTCATAGGCTGTCGCCATATAAAAGTAGGACCGTGCAAAATCGCCTTTAAATTGGTTTGCGGGTTCAAATACATTTCCGGTGTAGCCATCATAAACAGCAGGACCAATTTTACTCACTCCGTTGTCAGTAGTAGCCGTTCCCGAAACCACGCCCAAAGGGTTGTCGTTTTTCGACATATTAGTGCTGCCATCGGCCGGATATAAATGATTCAAATCTTTTGCCGGACAATCAGGATGGGTGATATCGCATCCCCACCAACTTTTAGGGACAGAATGTTCAATCTCGATAGTTGAGCCAAAAGCCGTAAAACCAGGGTTGGGGTCAGGATAAAAACGAATGTTAGCTGAGTACATATCAATCACTGAATTGTTCGACAGGTCTCGGTCGGTATAATAAAATCCTTCCCAGGTATTGCCCTTGCCTGAGCCATACCCTAAATAATGGGTGGTATCCTGACAAATAATATTATGTAGTTCAGTTTTAAGTGCAGCACCTTTTTTCCCTTCCAGGCTGTTGTAATAGCCTGTAGGAATGCTTGCAAATGCAGTGAAAACCATCATGCATAGCAAAATAACTGAAATACCTTTTTTTAGCATATAAATTGCTCTCATTTAGAAAGACAGAATACAATGAAATTCCTGTTTTGATTTAATTAAAACCAGTTAATAAATCACTTTGCAACTGATAAATTCGTTGTCTTTTTGAATCTGCAACAAATAAACTCCATGTCGGTCCAGTTTAAAATGTACTTCTTCATTAACCATCGTTGAAGCCATTTTTTCACCCATAAGATTGTATAGGGTTAGCTGGCTATTGCCCGGCAAATTACGAACGATAATACCATTTGAGATAATAAACCAATTCAGGCTGTAATTTGAAATGGTTGTAACCGCATCATTAATTGCCGTAATTGCTGTAATCTGATTGGAGACAGTAGCCGAATTTCCTTGTGGTGTTACCGAATAGTAATAAGTGCTATTGGGTTGCAATGAGCCAACGCTTGCAGTCAATACATTTCCCACTGTGCTGGGGTAACCGCTTACTGAAAGCGGAGTTTGAACCACTGCCTGAGTAGTAAGTTTTACATAATCTACATATACCCTAACACTTTTATTTGCCGATAAGCTAATTGTTGAAGTACTTGTTTTTGCCGGTAAATTAATGCTGAAATCCTGATTGGCTACTGCTGTGACAAACGATGTTACAGAGTCAGCATTCACTTTTAGGATTAGTTTAGCTCCCGCATCATTACTGTATTGTTTAGCCCGTACCAATAAACTGGTAGGAACTGACATATTGAGAGCTGCTGAAGTAATGGTCCCAACGCTACTTCCCGAAGCTAAACGAACATTACTTGCCAGTTCCGTTGCAGTTGTATATCCGCTGGCAGTCCATGCTGAAAGAGAAGCAAAATCATCTTCAAATAAAGTTTGACTTTGAGTAGCTCCGGAACTCTGAAGTGTAAATACATTTAGTAAATATCCAGTTGCGTTTGCCGAAACAGACCAGTTGGCAGTAAAGCTGTTGTTGGTAATATCGGATGCTGGTAATGCCAAAAACTCGTCGGATGATACAACCTTTAGTATTACAGAAGTGCTTGTGATGCTATCTCCTGAAATGCTAAGTTGAGCCGTTTTTGTTCCGATAGAATTCGCATTGAAATGCACAAGCATTTTATAACCAGCTTCAGCATCTGCCTTTGAAACGATGTTGGATTGAATGGAAAAATTTGCCGCATCGACACCCCCAATGACCACCGACAAATCACCCTTCAGCTTAGATGCTTTAATAAAAACAGATGCCGTATCGCTTTGTAGATAAACAACTTTGCCAAAATCGATTGTAGTACCAGCCGCCGGTGAACTCAAAAAAGGAATGTTTACATTCCCATTTGGTGAAAAGGGAACAGTAGTTAGTTTTCCCCATACATATTCGGCCATCAACGGATAATCAATATAAGGATTGCGGTTTCCCTGAATTTTGTATATTTCGTTGTTGCGGTCAATCTCTTTTTGACTCACCGGATCCTGTTCGCACCATTTCAAGAACAAATCCACAGTCCATTGTTCAAAAACCGGATAAGTATTGTTGTCGAGTTGGTTTACCGAATTGCCGGTCCATTTGGCCGAAAAATCTTCGTAGCTCGTAACCATATACATATAAGATCGTGCAAAATCGCCTTTATATTCGTCGGCTGGCTCCCAGGCATCGATAGTACCACCGGGGCGACTGCTCGATTTGCCAACTTTGATAACGCCATTTGTATAGCTGGTTGAAACATCCACCACAGCTATTGGCCAGCTTCCCTTGGATGAATTAGCCGAACTGTTGGATGGATTCAGATTGAACAAATCGTTGTAAGTTTGACCCGTTGTGCCACCCCACCAGCTGTTTGCAACTGAATGTTCAATGTTCATACCACTTGCAGCGGAAGTTCCATTAAACGCTACGTGATTGCTGGAGTACATATCCCAAACTGTTCCATCCTCGGGACGAATATCCGTTTTTGGAAAAGCTCCCCAGGTACTGCTTGCACCACTTCCATAACTAGGAGGAGTAGCTTTCATAACGATAAGATGAAGTGCTGTTTTTAGTTCCGCCTGTTTTTTCCCAATCAACGGATCATAATATCACGAAAGAATTTGAGCAAAAATCGATAAAACGAGTACAAAATGAAACGAAAATAATAGAATAGATTTTTTCATAAAAAATTTATAGACAAAAAGAGAGAACCTGCAACAAGTAATCTTGCTGATTCTCCCTTTTTTAAGCAATTATTTTATTATTTGGAGACAATAAACTTTTGAAATGATTTTTTAGCACCAGACTCCAGCTGTAAAATATACATCCCATTGATAAGCTGACTTACCGAAATTGTTTTATCAATATTTAATTGATTTTTTGCCAATTGTTGTCCATTCAAATTGAAAATTGAATAGCTTAGATTTTCTTCATCCGATTGGATGTTTAATTCGGTCTGAACCGGATTTGGAGAAATTGAAAATTGAACCTTCAATTGTTCTAATCCAGCAGATAAAGTCCAGGGTTCGCCTTTGTGCGTTCCCCAGATATATTCAGCCAGCTCGGGATGATCGATAAAGGGATTACGATTATGTTGTACGCCCTGTACAGCATCATTACGTCCTGTTTCCTTTACACTTACCGGATCCTGACGAGTCCATTTTAAATACAAAGCAACACCATAAGTTGAAAAACCGGAATTTGAACCATAAATATCGGTAGCACCTGAAGCCCAGTTTTGACAAACACTTGCATAACGGGTTGCCATATATAAATAGGTACGGGCTAAATCGCCTTTATATTCATTAATTGGTTCAAAAACAATTCCGGAATATTCAGCCATAGTTGATGAACCAAGTTTTCCTCCGTTACCCGAAGTATAAGTTGCAGTACCAACTTCACCATAAGGATAATTATTTCGTTCTCCATTAACCTTGCCATCGGTAGGATACACATTAAATAAGTCGCTTACCATAGGCGCAGCTGAGCCAAACCAACTTTGAGGAGAGGTATGTTCGCGGTTGTAGCAATCACATTCTTTCGAATAATTTCCACACTGATTCGTTGACAGAGTAAATGTACAATTGGAATACATATCCCAAATTTTGCCTGCAGCGTTTAGATCCGTTTTTCCATAAGCTGTCCATAAGCCAGCATACCCAACATCCGTTGTTCCGGCTGAAATAATGGTTTGAAGTGAAAGGCGCAAGGCATCCCCGGTTTTGCCTACTGCTGCATTGTAATAACCTGTTGGTTCAACGGAATAAGCATAAACTGAAAGACTGAAAAGAAAGATTGTAAAAAGTTTTCGCATAAGATAAATAGTACTAATTTCAAATTTGTAACATTTTGCCAAAAATTAGGCGTGCAAATGTATAGAATATGTTTTGAATTCTTATTCCTTTTCACATTTTTAAGTATTATGTGCATAAAAATACAGTGAATCTTAATCAATGGCATTGTAAAGTTTAGAGGATTTGACATTTTAATTACAATTAGCAGATTACGATACTGAAAGAAACCATTACATTTGCACATCATTTAAAATCTGAATGAAAATGAAAAGAATAATCATCCTAATAGCAATCACGCTGATGCCACTATCCAAAAACAAAGCTCAGGAAAACCTGACTTTTCAACTTCCTCCTAAATCAATTCTCCAACTGGCCGATTATGAACGTGCTCCACAGGTAAGTATTGATACCAAAAAAGAATATATGTTGCTGACTTACCACAGTACTTATAAATCGCTGGAGGATTTAAACCAACAGGAAATGAGTATGGGTGGTTTGCGCATCAATCCGCTTACGAATATCGGTTCGGCGATGAATTACATCAACAATCTGAAAGTGCGGAAAGTTTCGGCTAAAGAGCCTGAACAAGTAAAAGGACTGCCGGCCAATCCCCGCATCGCTTATATTAGTTGGTCGCCCGACGAAACAAAGATTGCTTTCACGCATACGGCTACCACCGGTGTTGAACTTTGGGTATTGGATGTGGCATCGGCACAGGCCACTCGTCTGACTGCTGCAGTAGTGAATGCCAATTTGGGTAATCCCTTAAACTGGTATCGTAACAGCAAAGCTTTACTGGTGCGTATATTAGCCAAAAATCGCCCTGCATTGATTGACCCCAAAAAGCAAATGCCCGTTGGTCCTACGGTTTCGGTAAGCGACGGCTCTAAATCGCAAAACCGGACTTATCCCGATTTGCTCAAAAATGCTACCGATATCGCTAATTTTGAGATTTTGACTGCTTCTGAACTTTTCAAAGTAGATTTAAATGCTAAAATGGAGCTTTTTAAAAGCGAAGGCAGCTATAGTTTTGAGTCATTTTCACCCGATGGAAAATACCTGCTGACCACTACCCTGCACAAACCATTTTCGTATGTGGTTCCGCTGAATCGCTTCCCTTCAGTGTCGGTGGTTTACGATTTGAAAGGAAATGAAGTGAAAACGGTGAATGAAGTCCCACTTTCGGAAGTATTACCCAAAGGATTTATGGCTGTTCGTAAAGGAAAACGTCAACTTAACTGGCGATTGGATGAACCTGCCACACTGTTTTATGTGGAAGCTCTGGATGGAGGTGATCCGCAAACAAAAGTTGATTTCAGGGATGCTATTTATTTGTGGAAAGCCCCATTTGCAGCTGAGCCCGTATTAATCGCTAAAACTGCTCAACGTTTTATGAACCTGATTTGGGGAAATAAGGATGTCGCCATATTGCAGGACGAATGGTACGATACCCGAAATGAAAAAACCTATCTGATTAATCCATCGAAAACTGATGAAACTCCGAAAGTGATTGATGATCGCAATTATCAGGATATTTATTCCGACCCGGGACATTTTGAAACCTGGAAAAATGAATATGGCAAATACGTGTTGGCCCTTGCTGACAATTGCCTGTTTCGCATTGGTGAGGGGCATAGCAAAAAAGGACAGTTCCCCTTTATCGATGCCCTGAATCTGAAAACACTCAAAACGGAACGCCTTTACCAGTCGGGCTATACCGACAAAATGGAAGAAATTTTCGACATTGAAGATTACCAAAAAGGAGAAGCGTTGGTGCGTATTCAGTCGAAAAATGCATATCCGAACTATTATTTCCGCAATTTCCGCGAAAAAGATAAGCTTACTCAGGTTACACATTTTCCCAATCCCTTTGAAAGCATCAAGGACGTTTACAAAGAACTGATTAAATACAAACGTGCCGATGGGGTGGAATTGTCGGGAACACTCTATCTGCCGGCAGGTTACGACCGGAAAGCGAAAACTGAAAAACTCCCGCTGCTTATCTGGGCGTATCCGGCTGAATACAAGGATAAAAACAGTGCCGGACAAAGTTCAGCCAATCCCAACGAGTTTACCTATCCGTATTATGGGTCATTTGTGTATTGGGTAACACGGGGCTATGCCGTACTCGACGATGCCGCTTTCCCGATTATTGGTGAAGGAAAAACTGAACCCAATGATAGCTTTACAGAGCAACTGGTTTCCAATGCCAAAGCAGCTATTGATGCTATGGATTCATTGGGCTTTATTAACCGAAAGAAAGTGGCTGTGGGTGGACATTCCTACGGAGCTTTTATGACTGCCAATCTACTGACACATTCCGATTTGTTTGCCTGTGGCATTGCCCGAAGTGGAGCGTATAACCGCACCTTGACGCCTTTCGGTTTCCAGAGCGAACAACGTAATTACTGGGATGCGCCGAAAGTTTATAATACTATGTCACCTTTTATGACTGCCGATAAAATGAAAACACCGATTTTGCTGGTTCATGGCGAAGCGGATAATAATCCCGGTACTTTCACCCTGCAAACCGAGCGTTATTTTCAGGCATTGAAAGGGCTTGGTGCTCCGGCCCGTATGTTGATTCTACCGAAAGAACAACACAGTTATGTAGCCCGTGAAAACATTATGCATTTATTGTGGGAACAGGATCAGTTTTTGGAGAAATACCTTAAATAGTTGATAGTGGCCCCCTAAATCTCCCCTAACGGGGGACTTTTGGATAGTGCGACCATTGGATTTCGTAAGAAATAGAACTGGCAAAAGATAATCGCGGTTATTTGCGTTTATAAAAACACTTTGTTAGTTAGGAGCGTTTTTTTCCCTTTTGTACGGTACGACAACCCCAAAACAACACGTTTTTCTCCCTTTTGTACGGTACGACAACCCTAAAACAACATGTTTTTCACCCTTTTGTACCGTACAACAACCTAAAACAACACGTTTTTCACCCTTTTGTACGGTACAACAACCCAAAACAACATGTTTTTTTCCCTTTTGTACGGTACGACAACCCTAAAACAACATGTTTTTCACCCTTTTGTACCGTACAACAACCTAAAACAACACGTTTTTCACCCTTTTGTACGGTACAACAACCCAAAACAAGACGTTTTTCACCTTTTTGTACGGTACACTAATCCCAATATAGCCCATCGTTTAGAACTCATTACATGTCCTTTAGAATCCTTTACCCTGCGTTTAGACAGTCTTACTACCCACAGGCGTAGGTCTGCGAACTCAGGGTAATAAAGCGATTACAAAATCGGCTCGAGCAAGAGCGAGCAGCGGAATATGACAAAAGGCTTTTGTAATACAACATCACAATTTGTTATAACAAAATTCAATGCTGACTTTCAAAAAACTATGAAATAATACAGCTCAGAAACTTGTTAATGTAAAAAAATGTGTTTATCTTTGAGGCAGGGAAAATAAATGAAAGTTCAATACAATATAGATCTCATACTTGCACTTGTTAATTTTATATCTGTGTTATATAAACTCTGGAAAATAACCTTACATAGCTTGTAGAGCAACGTAAAAGTTGTAGAGCTGTGGGGTGACTTCCGGAAATCCAAACAAAAAACGAATGAGATCCTGCATCAATAAGGAAACTAAGATAACCTGTAATTAAAACAATTTATGAGAAAAATTACATATATTATCGCTTTAATTTTACTATTCTCCTGTAATAAAGAATTATATGACTTAACAAAACCAAAAAATTTTGTTGCTTCAAAAGGTATATTTGATCACTAGTGGGCACTTAAATTTAAAATACGTTCTTTGAAACTCTTTGTATATCGCTGTTTCGTTAGATTTTTGTAGCGTGACGATTTGAAATGAAAACATAGTTTTAGCTTTGCAAAAAGCTCAAACCTATGAATCAAGGCAAATATATCTTCGCACAACTTACAGATTTTTTACCTCGTAGAGTCTTCGATTCAATCGTTGAAAAGTACGAAGGCAATAAAAAAGTACGTTCTCTAACATGTTGGAATCAGATGTTATGTATGATATTCGGTCAACTAATCGGGTGTGATAGTATGAGAAATCTATACTTAAAACTTGATCCGCATGAAAAGAAGTTTTATCATTTGGGGTTTGGTTCTTCAAAACTATCAAGACGTAATATTGGAAAAGCAAACGAAAAAAGAAACTGTAAAATAGTTGAAGAGTTTGCTTATGTTTTGATTAAAGAAGCCCGACAGAATTGCTATAAAAAAGACTTTGAGATAAAGGTAGAAGGCAATATTTATGCTTTTGACTCGACCACAATCGACCTTTGTTTGAGTGTCTTTTGGTGGGCAGAGTTTCGCAAACATAAAGGCGGCATTAAAATACATACTTTATATGATATTGAAACTTCTATTCCAAGTTTCATTCTGATAACCAATGCTAATGTTCATGATGTGAACGCATTAGATCAACTCCCAATTGAAAAGGGAAGTTGCTATATTTTAGATAGAGGTTATCTCGATTTTGCCAGATTATATAGCATTCGGCAGAATAAGGCATTTTTTGTTATACGGGCAAAAAGTAATTTTAAGTTCAGTAGAATGTACTCCAACAAGGTAGATAAAGCTACAGGAGTAATCAGTGATCAAATTGGAAAATTAGTTTCCATAAAATCACTAACTGAATATCCGGAAAAACTAAGAAGAGTAAAATATCACGATAAAGACTTAGATCGGGACTTTACTTTTATCACTAACAATATGGAGTTGGACTCATTTGAGATAGCCCAGCTTTACAAAAGTAGGTGGCAGATTGAACTCTTCTTTAAATGGATAAAACAACATTTGAAAGTAAAATCATTTTGGGGTACAAGTATTAATGCTGTAAAGACTCAGATTTATTGTGCAATCATTTCATACTGTCTTGTAGCCATTATTGGTTACAAATTGAAAGTGGATCGTTCAATCTACGAAATTCTGCAAATTCTGAGTTTTTCGCTACTGGATAAAACTCCTGTAAATGAAATACTTACGAAAAGCGAATACAAAAATGTCAAAGAACTCGATTATAAACAATTAGAAATCAGCTGGATCTAAACGCCCAGCAGTGA
>JBAWXD010000051.1:0-19024 GCA_037144275.1 Paludibacter sp.
CAAAAAAAAAAGTATTTATGGAATTTTTATTGGACAAAAATAAAAAAAAATAGCGTATATTTATGGAATTTGAGTGATAAATGTATCTAATAAGTAAAATGATTGAAATAATAGTCGGAGCACGACTTTATGTTGTTCTCCAACTAAACTCTAAAAAAATTATTCATATTTAAAAACAAAAGTCATGAAAACAAGAAAAAACAGATTCGTAGCCATCTTAACGTTGGTTTGCACACTTACAGGCAGCATTTTTGCTCAGCAAATTCAGGTTTCTGGAATCGTAACGGACGAACAAACACATGAACTCCTTATTGGTGTTAGTGTAAAAGAAAAAGGTTCAAATAACGGAACTCTGACTGACATTAAAGGTCATTACACAATTTCTACCCAAAAAGGAAAGAAGCTGGAATTTTCATATATTGGATTTTTAAAATCAGTAGTTGTGGTTAAAGGTGAAACGCTGGATGTCGCCATGAAAGAAGATACAAAATCATTAGATGAGGTAGTAGTTGTTAGTTATGGTACCAGAAAAATGACCTCAATGACAGGTGCAGTTTCATCTCTATCACCCGTATTACAAGGCAGAATGGCAGGAATTCGGATACGTGGAAATGCCAGCCTTCATCAAAACATATCTGTTGCTAACACCGAAGAATATGGCAGTTTCAAAGAAAACCGTTTCAATACGGCTAAAGATCAGCCACTTTCTACCTTTTCGTTGGATGTAGATGCGGCTTCGTATGGCAATATGCGCCGAATGATTAATCAGGGACAAATGCCAACGAAAGATGCCATCCGAACCGAGGAACTTATCAATTATTTCAGTTATAACTATCCTCAACCCACCGGAAAAGACCCTGTGAATATAGTTACCGAAATGGCTGTTTGCCCATGGAATGCAGAGCATAAACTGGTAAAAATCGGTGTGAAAGCCCGTGAGATACCATCCGAAAATCTGCCTTCTTCCAATTTTGTATTTCTTTTGGATGTTTCCGGTTCAATGAGCGACCCGAACAAACTGGATCTGGTCAAATCGTCAATCAAATTACTTACCAATAATCTCCGTAAAACCGACAAAGTAGCTATCGTGGTGTATGCCGGAGCAGCAGGTGTAGCACTAGAATCAACGGAAGGAACAGACAAACAGAAAATTATGGAAGCGGTCGAAAGTCTTCATGCAGGTGGTTCTACAGCCGGTGGCGAAGGCATTATGCTGGCTTACAAAATTGCCGAAAAGAATTTTATCCCAAATGGTAACAACCGCATTATTCTTTGCACCGACGGCGATTTCAATGTAGGAATTTCAAGCCCGGACGAACTGGAAAAAATGATCGAATCAAAACGCAAAACGGGAGTTTATCTGACTGTGTTGGGATATGGAATGGGCAATTACAAAGACAATAAACTGCAAATTCTGGCCGAAAAAGGAAATGGAAACCATGCTTATATTGATAATATTCAGGAAGCAAACAAAGTGTTGGTAAACGAATTTGGCAGCACCATGTACACCGTGGCGAAAGACGTAAAAATACAGGTGGAATTTAATCCGGCTTATGTCAATGCATATCGGTTAATCGGTTACGAAAGCCGTTTACTGAACAAAGAAGATTTCAACGACGACACAAAAGATGCAGGTGAATTAGGTTCAGGTCATACCGTTACCGCCTTATACGAAATCATTCCTGTTGGGGTAAAAAATAACTTTGGGGGTGTTGACAAGCTGAAATATCAGAAAACTACAGCAACAAATTCAGACGAAATCGGCGTAAATTCGTCCGAATTACTAACGGTGAAGCTTCGTTACAAACAACCCAACGGAACGAAAAGTGAAAAGTTGGAAGTTCCGGTGCTGGCAAGCGATATCAATAAAAAGCCGACTTCCGATTTTCAGTTTATTACCGCTGTGGCCATGTTCGGACAATTACTCCGCGAATCGGATTTCAAAGGCGATGCAACGTATGCCAAAGTGATTGAACTGGCTAACTACGGCATTGGAACTGATGCGCATGGTTACCGACGGGAATTTGTGCGATTGGTGGAATCGGTCAATCAACTTTCAAAATAAACACTTTAATATACAATAGAACCGGCTCAGGATTTGAGTCGGTTCTATTGTTTGCAAAGCGATTTAAACTTATTTCTTTGTTTCTCCAAAAATCTTATACGAAATTCCAATTTTAATAACCGGATAGATTCCGCTCCAACTGATTGTAGTCAGAGTTGTATTAAGCTTATCGACTAAAACCTGATTTGCCTCTGCTGTAGGAGTAAACATATTTGTTCCACTAAGGCCAATCACATACGATTTCATATAATACGCACCAAACTCGAGACTCATAGACAAGCGATGGTCACGTGAAATATTTCGTCCAAATCCAATCGCACCGTATGGTGAAAGCCTTTGAAGTGGCTTAATAGTCAATCCAAGCTGACCAAGATCGTCGGGAGTAAACGATATATCACCAAGTTTTATTGGATTTGCTGATTTTAGAGTTGCTGATAAATCCATATCGGTATTTACCACACCACCCGAAATATAAAACGATTTTCCCAGATAAAGGTCGAGAATGGCAGATATTCCTCCGGTTTTAATGGTTGGAGTCATAGAAAGCGACTGACCACCCAAATTAATATTTATAGGATTATTGATAGCATAGACATTTTGAATAAGGCTATTATCCAACTTCTCATACGACAACCGAAGGGCTAAAAATTTGTTGAGAGCAGTAGTTACATTTACGCCAACACCATTGGTGGAAGCACTTACGCCCAATGCAACACCAAAATAGGAACGTGGTTTTGCCGGACTTACATTTACCGTTACGTTAGTTGTTTCCTGTGTTTGTGCCATCAAAATTCCTGAAATTGACACAAAGATTATTATAATTAGTTTTCTCATAATTTTGTGGAGATTGATTTAAGTGAACTAAATACATTATCAGATAAGACGATATTGTATTTTACAATAATAGTATTGTTTGCAGGTATAGGAATAGGAGGAAGTGTTACCGTATTTGAAGTAGAACCGGAATTTACTGTTGGTGTACAAGTAACTACTAACATATTATTCACATTATCTACTCTGAGTTTCGCAGTTGCATTTGAAGTTCCATACATTGCAAGAATATCATAATCAACCCCCAATTGTATATTTAAAGTACCAACCCCATATAATATCGAATTTATTATCCAACTGGTTGAAGTTCCTGAAGGCCTTAAATAAATTGAAGCATTCGGTTTAATTAACATGTCCGGTTGAGATTTTGAACTTAAACTAATATCAGTCATTACAGTCAATGCTCCGGGAATAGCTGTAGTAGATTTATTAATCGTAACTTCATAAGATCCACTACATAAATCAGAAACATCCAAAACAGACGGTGTAAAAGTTACTCCAGGGGTAGTAGATGTAAATGTGAGTTTAGCAGCTTTATTGTTAGGAGTGTTATAAAGTTGAATAAATCCATCAATTGGATCACCCGGCAGTGCAGAAAAATAATCAGTCTTGTGAAAATCCCAACTGTAAACATTGGTTGTTACAGTTCCTGAAACTCTGGCGTTATCACCTTTGAAAACTATTTTGGCGCCATAAAAACAAGAATTGGTAAAAAAGTCCCAATTCCACATACTCAAATGCTTTACTGTTTCTTCCAGTACCAAATCAGTACCAACTTTCCGAACAGTATCCACTTTTTCAAACATCCACTCGCCACTGCCTTCATTCTTACTCCACATTTCGATTACATCATTTTCTTTAATCGAAACTCCTGTTTTCGGATTAATCATGGTTGGATCTAATTTTGTTTTGATGTGTATTCCACCATTTTCAAAGGTTTTAACTTCCTGATTACCTGCAGTCAAATTAACACCATACATACCGGCTGAAACCATTTTAATACCACTGGTTGTTCCATCCGCCAATTTAGCACTGACATCCAAACCTCCGGGAATGGATGCCTGAGCTGTGCTATTTGTTGGGTTATAAAATACAACTTGTGAATTCACAGTTCCCGTCACCGGATTTCCATTCGCATCTTTGAGTACTACACCTTGTTGTATATCCACTGTTTGAGCTCCTGAATTCAAGGATTCGGAAGCAGGCAGGGTTAAAGCACCCGTATTTGTAGCAGAAGCAAAATTTGTTTTTTGGCTCACAGAGACTCCTTGTGGAGCATCGCTTATTTTAATCAAAGGAATGGTAACAGATTTAATTTTGTTTTCAATAAAGATAATTTTTTGAGTTACGTTTACATATCCGGCTAAGTTTGTTGTTACTGTAAACTCGACAGGATTAGTATCAAGGGCTGTAGCCTGATGAGGATCAATAATCAAATCAAGCATACCCATCATGGAAGAACAAGTCGTTGCGGTTTGACCCAAAGTATTGTAAACGGCTGAAGCATTTTTCCCACCAACAGTTACAGTTGCCACTTCAGCAATATACTGATTGGTTTTGGCATCGACAAACTGGAGATGTACCAGAGCTTTAAACTCAGGTGTTCCAAGAGCAATTTTCACACTATCCAACGAGGTCTTGAGTTTACCCAAATCCTCAGTCAGTGTGCAATGCGAAAATAGCATGGGCACTAAGGCCAGTGCTACATAAACGAGTAATCTGCTAAGTTTTTTCATTTTAATTTTTAATTTAGTTTAAATTTGTAAGAGGTACAGTTTTAAGTGAATTTGTTAGTTTTTTGATATTATGATTCAAAATACAATAATTTCAAACTAATTGTACAGTATTTTTAAAAGATTCATATTAATAACAACTAATAATGAGCACATAAATAATGCATAAAATTAAGCAAAGAAATATAATTCGTGCTTTACATTTGGTATTTATAACAGAAATATATTTATTTTTAAACATATTTTCTTCGTATTTTTGTAATAACTATTATTTTTTAATATAGTATTTAATACTACATATTGATTGGAGATAGAACATGGATTGGATTACTAATAATCAAAAAATTGACAGGGAAAGATCGACACATAATTAATTTTGATTGATTACTGATTGATTATTATAGTTTTAAATTAATACAAACTATCGCATGTGACAAGCCGAGTTAAAGTTCTGCTCTCTATTTTTATCAATTAAATTAACGAAAAAATATGCACAATTGAATTAGATATTAAAAATATTCATCAATGTTATTTTACGAAATTTCACCTGAACCACAATTTTTGAAATTATCGAAGTATTGTAGGAGGTTTCAAATCAAAAACTTGCCGGTTGACTGGTTTTTTATTATTTTTGCTGACCCTGTGATGTTATTTTAATTTGTAATTTTCGAATTGAAAATAAATCAAAATATTCTCATACGGTTAATATATTTGGCAGTTGTGAATTGAATTAAAACCTTATATGTTTAAGAAAATTTCAAGAGTTGTTTGGATAATATCGGTAGTGAGTTTATTTACCGATGTAGCAAGTGAGATGCTTTATCCGATAATGCCAATTTATTTGAAAAGTATCGGTTTTTCAATTATTGTCATAGGTTTACTGGAAGGTGTGGCTGAGGCGACAGCCGGTCTCAGCAAAGGATATTTTGGCAAATTATCGGATGTAAGCGCTAAACGTTTACCGTTTGTCCAGATTGGATATATACTAAGTGCCATTGCCAAACCAATGACAGCATTTTTCACGTATCCTGCGTGGATTTTCTTTGTCCGCACTACCGACCGCTTTGCGAAAGGCATTCGAACCGGAGCACGTGATGCTATACTTTCGGATGAAGCTACACCAGAGACAAAAGGAGCAGTTTTCGGTTTTCATAGAGCAATGGATACGATTGGTGCAGCCATTGGACCTTCGTTGGCATTAATTTATCTATATTTCTACCCGGCTAACTATATTACATTGTTTTATATTGCCTTTATCCCGGGAGTGCTTGCTATTATCACCACGCTTTTATTGAAGGAAAAGAAAACTGCCCTCGCTCCTACTCACGAAAAAGTTTCGTTCTTCTCTTTTCTGAAATACTGGAAACAAAGTCCTGCAGCTTATCGTCAATTATTGATTGGTTTACTTCTTTTCACGGTTTTCAATAGTTCTGACGTTTTTTTACTTCTAAAAGCTAAAGATGCCGGACTGAATGACACACAAGTTATTGGTATATATATTTTTTACAATTTGATATATGCGCTCTTTGCATTTCCTGTTGGTTCGCTTGCGGATAAAATAGGTTTAAAACCTATGTTTAGTATTGGATTAGCCTTATTTGCTATTGTATATTTTGGATTTTCGTTCAATTCTAATCTTTATATTTTTCTTGGACTATTCTTTATGTACGGCCTTTACGCTTCAGCCACAGAAGGTGTTTCCAAAGCATGGATTTGCAATATTATTGAAAAAAAAGATACAGCTACAGCTATCGGCACTTTCTCAGCGTTTCAGAGTATTGGCACAATGGTGGCCAGTTCACTGGCAGGCATTATTTGGTACTACCTAGGGGCTAAAACATTATTTATAATGAGTGGCATTATGGCATTGGTGGTGTTAGTATATTTAGGAAAAATGAAAGAAAAAGATCTTCCAATTAACTAATCATGCGTTTTTCGCCTAAAAAATAAATTTTAGATTAGAAACAACTTAATTTCAGCAGAATTCAATAGAGTTAAAAATATATTTATATTAAAATTTGAAATACAGTTTAAGATGAAAAAAATACTAATTTTATTATTACCAATTTCTTTTGTTGCTTTTCATGCTTGCAACGAAGACAAAGTGAATGAGGTTCAAAAAAATGGTTCGATTGAAACAAGCATTCAAGTCGATCATTTAAACGACAGTTTAGATGTATTAATCAGCACCAATAAAGTCTGGGCACACAATTTATTGGTTAAAACAACCATTCACTGTGACACGATTCCCGGTTTAGGGATTACAAACGAAGAAGCGGAAAACGATGAGGGTGAAACAAAGAATGTTTCGCTGAAAAAGGATTATGAATTATACATAACCGTAAAATAAGTGATGAAAAAATCAAAGATAATCAAACTGGTCTTGGTTGCTACTGCTTTGTCGTCCTGCAATCATAAAGCCGACCACGACCGTAAAGTGTACTTGCGCTCCGACACAACAGCCGGTTATTCGCCTACCGAAGGTCATTCACACTTTGGTGGATTTTATGTATTTCGTCCTTATGGAATTTTCACGCCGGGAGGTTATTACCGAGCAGGATATTTTTCGGGTGGTATTCACGAAAGTTCCAATATCGGTAACAGTTCGTTTAAGAGTGCAACTGTTCGAGGTGGTTTTGGTAGCAGTACGTTTCATGTTTCTTCTTAAAAATCTGAATGAAAAGAGTAATTATTAAGCCACGACCAAACTGGCAAAAGAAAGTTGAAGATATTGGCTTCGGGTTCCACACACTCGATTCGACCTATTGGGATGAATCAGTTTATTATGAATTCAAACTATCTGAAATTGATCGCATTGAAAAAGCCACAAATGATTTATGGGAAATCTGCCTGGAGGCAGTTCAATACGTAATTGACAATAAGTTATATCGACGGTTTCATATACCGGAGTGGTTTGTGCCACATATAGAAAATAGTTGGAATAACGATGCACCGGCCATTTACGGGCGTTTTGATTTTTCATTGAAAAATGGCATTCCAAAACTGTTGGAATTTAATGCTGATACTCCTACGTCCTTGTTTGAAGCTTCAGTTGTGCAATGGCATTGGCTGCAGGACACGCACCCGAATAATGACCAGTTTAATTCCATTCACGAAAAACTCATTGCCTCTTGGAAATATTTGAAAGAATATTTGCACAATGGAACTTTACATTTTACGGCAGTCGAGGAAAATCTTGAAGACTTAACAACGGTCGAATATTTGCGTGATTGTGCCATTCAGGCTGGTTATGATACGAAATTTATCAACCTGTTGGATATTGGTTGGAATGTAGATTACAAGGAATTTAGAGACCTGGAAGATTTAGTAATTAAAAATATTTTTAAGCTGTATCCATGGGAATGGCTTGTAAATGAGGAATTTGGAAACCATATTATTCCCGACCGAAACAATACATTCTGGATTGAACCTAGTTGGAAAATGATTTTGTCCAATAAAGCAATTTTGCCTGTTTTATGGAAATTAAATGAAGGACACGAAAATTTATTACCCTCATTTACAGAATTCGAAAAAACATCACTTGGGTTTAGTTATGCAAAAAAACCGATTTTGTCACGCGAAGGAGCCAATATACAACTTTTCAGTAACGGTAGTCTGATTTCCGAAACCAAAGGAGATTATGGTGAGGAAGGATTTATTTATCAGGAGCTCTGTCCGTTACCGGAATTTGATGGAAATTATGCACTTATTGGAAGTTGGGTGATTGGACAGGAAGCTGTCGGAATGGGTATCCGGGAAACTAATACACTGATAACGGATAATTTAAGTCGATTTGTACCACATTTGATTTTGTAATTTTTTGTTTTTCTTTCAATAGGTCACACCTCATTCAATTTATTTTTTGATTTTTATATGTTGAACTACGGTGATAAATTCCTGTTCGAAATTAGGAGTGAAAATATCCATTCCAATAGCTGATTTAATTTGCTCAAATGTCCAGAATTTCCCTTCGGAAATTTCAATCGGATCAGGGATTATTTCAGCATCATACAGGGTATAAAAGCAATTTACAAACTCTGCTTCCTGTTTCGAAACAAATTTATAGCTTTTGATGTAATTTGCCATGAAATCATCTATTCCCAATTCTTCAGAAACCTCTCTTTTTAATGCAGTAATAACATCTTCACCATAATCGACATGACCACCCACCGAAGTGTCCCATTTTCCGGGCTGAATATCTTTATTCAAAGATCGTTTCTGTAAATACAAATCACCATTCGAATTAAACACATGTAAATGCACAACAGGATGTAACCAAAATGTTCCGGAATGACATTCCAGTCTACTGGCCTTACCAATAACCTCACCTAATTCATTTACAAGAGGAAAATATTCCGTTTTACTCATAATAAATTGTAGTTAGACAGCAAAGATAACTCAGAAAAATTAAAAATCCATCCGTTATTGAGAAAAACAAAGCGGATTAAATAGTTTATTGTATCTTTGCAATACAGTAAATAAAAATCTAATTCGACTAATTTTTAAACAAACAGTCTAAACTTGCTGTTTGTTTATTTAAGGTGAAAACAATAGCTATTTTATAGATCTACAGTAAAATATATGGGAGCTATGTAAATTTTTACCCCGAAATGGTTCAAAACACCTCACTCCTACTCAAAATCATTAAGCAATTCCCCAAATTAATAAATATGGAAGTGGGATGCTCTGTTGGAGCATATTTCGAGAAGTAATATGGCAACTCATTTGAATTTCAAAAATCCAGCCGGAAATGTGGAGAATTATTTAAGTATTAACATCCGATAACTCGTCAAAAAGGCTTAATATTGAACTTTTTGCAGTAAATTTGTTGCTCCTAAAAAACAGGCATGTTTAAATTCAAAAAAATAGATTCATACATTTTCAAACGCTTCTTTACGCTGTTTTTGATGACTTTCCTTATTTGCATTTTCATTCTGTTAATGCAATTTTTATGGAAACATGTGACCGAATTGGTAGGAAAAGGAATAGGATTTTCGGTTTTAGCCGAATTTTTCATGTACGCCACTTTCTCCCTCGTACCAATGGCTTTACCTCTGGCCATTTTATTAGCTTCACTAATGACTTTCGGAAATTTAGGTGAAAATTTCGAACTCACAGCGATGAAAGCTGCTGGTGTTTCCCTTTTTCGAATTATGCGACCCTTGATTATTTTTATATCTTTAGTATGTATCGGTGCTTTCTATTTTTCCAACAATGTTTTACCCGTTTCACAGAATAAATTGTGGACGTTGATATTTTCGCTCCGTCAAAAATCACCTGAGTTTGATATTCCGGTTGGTGAATTTTACTCAGGTATTAATGGTATAAATATTTATGTTAGAGGCAAGGATAAGCATTTGCTCAAAGATTTAATGATATATGATTTTTCAGGAGGATTTGATAATGCTACCGTAATGGTATCGGATTCAGGACGTGTTCAGTTTACCAAAGACAACAAATATTTGTTACTATCACTTTATGATGGTGAAAGCTTCGAAAATCTTAAAAATCAACGTATAAGTAACTCGCCGTCTAGTATTCCGTATCGTCGTGAAATTTTCAAAACCAAAGAAATTTTACTTGATTTCGACACTAAATTTAATCGATTTGATGAGTCAATGCTTTCCGACCAACATGTAAGCAAAAACTTCAAACAACTTACACATTCTATAGATTCTGTGAGTAAAATTGCAAATGTACGCAGAACTTTACAGGCTCAGGAATTAATGCAGAAACATTTTTTGGGTAGAGAACAAATAAATGGAATAAAAGTAGCTGACAGTTTGAAACGATCTAAAAAGGAGATGAACACAGATTCCCTTTTTCTTTCATTAAATCAGGAAGCAATGGTAAGAGTAAGTCGAACAGCCATAGACAGAGCAAAATCGATGAAAGATTTGGTACAATATAATAAAATGATGGTAAACGAACCAGCGAATTATGTCATGCGACACGAGATTGAAAGACATAGAAAATTAACATTATCTTTTGCTTGTTTGATTTTCTTTTTTATTGGAGCTCCACTTGGTGCGATAATTCGTAAAGGTGGTTTGGGAATGCCTGTCGTGATTTCAGTCGTAATGTTTATCATTTATTATATAATCGATAATACAGGATATAAAATGGCTCGTGAATTCTTATAGTCAACTTTCGAAGGTATGTGGTTGAGTTCTGGTGTTCTGTTGCCAATCGGTATTTTTATAACCTATAAAGCAGTTGTTGATGCGACAATATTAAATCCAGACCAATACTTGAGATTATGGAATTCTGCAAAAAAACGTGTTTTGAGAATAATCATTAAATAAAAAAATAAAAAACTATATATGAAAACGACATTAGATACAATTGAAGAAGCTCTGATAGATATCAGGGATGGTAAATTTGTGATTGTAGTTGACGACGAAGATCGTGAAAACGAAGGCGATTTTGTTTGTGCTGCCGAGAAAATGACTCCTGAAATGATTAATTTTATGATAACTCACGGACGTGGAGTGGTTTGTGCTGCACTTACAGAAGAGCGCTGTGATGAACTGGATCTTGAAATGCAAGTAACAAAAAACACATCGATACATTCTACACCATTTACGGTTAGTGTAGACAAGTTGGAAGACTGTTCAACAGGCGTTTCTGCAGTAGATCGGGCTGCTACATTTATTGCACTGGCCAATCCTGCTTCAAAACCAGAAACTTTTGGTCGTCCGGGACATGTTTTTCCACTTCGTGCACGTTCAAAAGGTGTATTACGTCGCGCCGGACATACCGAAGCTTCAGTTGATTTGGCACGCCTTGCCGGATTATTTCCAGCCGGCGCTTTGATTGAAATTATGAATGAAGATGGTAGTATGGCTCGTTTACCTGAATTGTTGGAAATTGCTGATAAGTTTGAACTTAAAGTAATAACTATTAAAGATTTGATTGCCTATCGACTAAAATCAGAATCGTTGGTTGAAAAAGGAGAAAAAGTTAATATGCCAACAGCTTTTGGACAATTTAAACTAATTCCATTTAAACAAATTTCAAATGGTTTGGAACATGTGGCATTAATTAAAGGTGAATGGGAAAAGGATGAACCGATTTTGGTGCGTGTACATTCTTCTTGTATCACTGGTGATATCTTTGGATCAATGCGTTGTGAATGTGGTGAACAGCTTCATAAAGCTATGCAACTGATTGAAAAAGAAGGCAAAGGAGTGATCGTGTATATGAATCAGGAAGGTCGGGGAATCGGCTTGATGAATAAAATAAAAGCCTATAAACTTCAGGAAGAAGGTTTAGATACGGTCGATGCCAATTTACATCTCGGTTTTAATGCGGATGAACGTGATTATGGTGTTGGCGCACAGATTTTACGTGAAGTGGGTGTTTCAAAAATAAAATTGATGAGTAACAATCCGGTAAAACGAATTGGATTAGAAGCATACGGTTTATCAATTATTGAAAATGTGCCAATAGAAGTTGCTCCAAACCAACACAATGAGTTTTACATGCAGACAAAAAAAGAACGCATGGGACATAATTTGAAGTATGTAAAAGAAGAAGATGAATAATCGTTTTAAATGGATTGAAAAGTTTAATGAAATCTGGCAAGTACCATAATCAACTTATTCAACCGAATCAATAATCAATATTTTCTAACAATTTTAAAATAAATGAAAACAGCATTAGTTACAGGCACAACATCTGGTTTTGGTCGTTCCATTGCCATTCGGTTGGCCAAATTAGGATATAACCTACTAATCACGGGTCGTAGAAATGATCGTTTAGAAAAACTAAAAGAACAATTACAAGCTGACTATTCAATACAAGTCATGTCACTTTGCTTTGATATACAAGATAATGAAGCTTGTACAAAAGCATTACAAAATTTGCCGGAATTATTCAATAGTATTGATTTGCTTATTAATAATGCCGGATTAGCGGCTGGAGCATCATCTTTTCAGGAAAGTGACTTAGCTGATTACGATCAAATGATTGATACAAATGTCAAAGGATTACTTTATGTCACCAAGTTGATTGTTCCTGGAATGATTCAAAGGAACTCAGGTCATATCATCAATATTTCTTCCATTGCCGGAATTGAAGTTTATCCAAGTGGAAGCGTGTATTGTGCCTCAAAGCATGCTGTTAATGCGATTACCAAAGGCTTGCGATTGGATTTAATCAAACACGGAATTAAAGTCAGCTCTATTTCACCGGGAATGGCTGAAACCGAATTTTCGATTGTACGAAATCACGGAGATGAAGAAAAGGCCAAAGTAGTATATGCTGGTTTAGTCCCACTGAATGCGGAAGATATAGCCGATACAGTTGAATTTATCATTACACGACCAAATCATGTCAGCATTAATGATATTCAGCTTAATCCGGTTCAACAGGCCAATACCTATGTTTCTTACCGGAAAAATGAATGAATATTTGAATAGGTAATTAGTTGAAAATAAGTATCTAGAAAAATAATTTTTACAACTTAATAACATTATTTTAAAATAAATTGCTATTTTTGTGGCTTCTAATTTGTTAGCTATCAAAAATTGTGAACAATTTGCAGCAATGCAAAAGCTAAATTATATAAAACATTGAAAATGAGCCCACTTGATTTAAACAAGGATTCTGAGATTTTAGCAGTTGAAAACACTGAAAACCCAATTCAAATTGTTGAATTTACGGAAACTATTGAAAAAGTAGAACTTCCAAAAAAAACAAGAAAACCTAGAGTTGCAAAAGTTCCTGAAACAGCTAAAGTTGAAGAAGCTGCAATTATTACTCAAGCAGTTGAAGTTAGTACGGAAGCTATTGTTGTTGAAGAACATATTGAAGAAGTAAAAGCAACTCTTTCACATCATGTTACAAGTACAAAAGTTGAATTGATAGAATCTCTTAAAATCTTAATTGACAAAGAAGTTGAAACGGTCAAGGATGAGGTTGAAACTATTAAACAATTATTTTACAAAAAGACGAAAGTTGAAATTGAAGATCTCAAAAAAATATTTACCGAAGAAAACGGTGAAGGAACTGAATTTGTTGCTCCTAAAGATGAATTAGAAGAAACCTTTAAATCGCTTTTGAATGCTTTCCGTACTAAGAAAGCAACCTTTTTAGCTCAATTAGAAAAAGAGAAAGAAACTAATCTTATTCAGAAACGGCACATTCTTGAACAAATGAAAGTGCTTGTCGATAGTAATGATGATGTTTCTATACATATTACTGAATTTCGAGCACTTCAACAAAAATGGAAATCCATTGGTCAGGTACCGCAGGCTGCTTCCACTGAGCTTTGGAAACAATATAATCTTTATCAGGAATCATTCTGGGATTTAATAAAAATAAACAACGAACTTCGGGAATATGATTTCAAGAAAAATTTGGAATCTAAGACTTTTCTATGCGAAGCTGCCGAAAAACTGGCAAATGAAAAAGATGTAATTTCCGCTTTCCAGCAACTGCAGAAACTACACGAAGAATGGCATGATTTAGGACCAGTAGCTCGAGAGATCCGCGAACAAATCTGGAATCGTTTTAAAGAAGCATCGACAATTATCAACAAGAAACACCAAACCTATTTTGATAGTATTCGCAAGTTAGAAGATGAAAATTATGTAGCGAAAACTGCTTTGTGCGAAAAAATTGAAGCCTTTGAATTTAGCCATTTGAATAACTATAAATCTTGGGATGAAGCAACAAAAACAGTGCTGGGATGGCAGGAAGAATGGCGAACTATCGGATTTGCTCCCCGCAAAGTAAACCAAAAAGTATTTGACCGTTACCGAAAAGTTTGCGATTCTTTTTTTACTGCAAAAGCTGATTTCTATAAGGAAACAAAAAATATTTTAACTCAGAATGCTGACAAGAAAAAAGCACTGTGTGAAAATGCGGAAGCATTGAAAAATAGTACAGAATGGAAGGAGACCGGCGATAAACTGATTCAGCTTCAGAAAGAATGGAAAACCATTGGACCCGTTGCAAAACGAATCTCAGATGATTTGTGGAAACGATTTATAACGGCTTGTGATTATTTTTTCGAACAGAAAAACAAAAATACGTCAGGGCAACGAAATGTGGAAGTTGAAAATCTGACTAAAAAGAAAGAACTAATAGCCAAAATTGCTGCTTTTGAAAAAACAGATAATCCGACTGAATCCTTAAACGCATTACGCACAATAATGGCCGAATGGAGCGGAATTGGTCACGTACCATTCAAAGAAAAAGACAAAATATACAAAGAGTATCGTGAGGCAGTTGATAAGCAATTTGAGACACTTAATGTAGACGCATCTAACCGTCGTATTGAATCGTTCCGAAGTAACCTCAAGGATATGTCTGTTAAAGGTGAAAGCAAATTATATCGTGAACGGGAGAAATTGGTAAGAGCCTATGAACATTTAAAATCAGAAATTGCCACGTACGAAAACAATATTGGATTCTTTTCTTCCCATTCGAAAAATGGTGGCGGGCTGATAAAAGAAATGGAACGAAAAATTGAAGTACTAAAAGATGAGAGTAAATTGATTGAACAAAAAATCAATATGATTGACGAAAATATCTAGAACCTCTATTAATAAACAAAACGCCCAAACTTTTTCCAGTTTGGGCGTTTTCAGTTCTTAAAATCAGGACGAGATTATTCAAACATATTTCTGAAATGGGAAAAAAAGTTACGTGATGCAGTAGCATTTGGTTTTACATTGACTGAATTGCCCAATTTTTCAATAAGCGCTTTTTCATCCTTATTTAGATTTTCGGGTATATAAACGCCAATATTTACTAACAAATCACCTGTTCCATAACGGTTTACATTAGGCAAACCTTTTCCACGAAGTCGTAATACTTTACCGGGTTGAGTTCCGGGAGTAATGGTCACTTTCACTTTGCCTTCTACTGTTGGCACTTCCACCGAGCCACCCAAAGCAGCCATTGGAACTGTAAGTAACAAATTGTATATCAAATCATTTTCGTCACGAATCAATTCAGGATGTGCTTCTTCCTCTACCAATACCAATAAATCTCCATTCGCTCCTCCCCTACGAGCAGCATTTCCTTTACCGCTCATCGAAAGTTGCATTCCTTCCATTACTCCAGCTGGAATATTAATGGTAATCACTTCATCTTCACGAACTACGCCTTCACCACTACAATGAGAACATTTATCCTTTACTATTTTTCCGTCTCCACCACAGGTCGGACATTCCGAAGCAGTTTGCATTTGACCCAAAATGGTATTCTGAACACGCATTACCCGGCCTTGACCGTTACAGGTTGAACAAGTAGTCAGATTGGTTCCGCCGGCACCATTACAATGCGAACACATCACCTGTTTTTTTACCTTGATTTTCTTTTCAACTCCTGAGGCAACTTCAGCCAGATTAAGTTTCACTTTAACACGTAAATCTGAACCGCGTCGAACACGTTGTCCACCTCCACGTTGACTTCCGCCAAAACCACCGAATCCACCAAAATGTCCGCCAAAAATATCACCAAAATGGGAGAAGATATCCTCCATGTTCATGTTTTGTCCACCAAATCCACCTCCGGAAGCTCCACCAACACCTGCATGACCATATTGATCGTAGCGCTGACGTTTCTGGTCATCGCTCAACACCTCATACGCTTCGGCCGCTTCTTTAAACTTTTCTTCTGACGCTTTGTCACCGGGATTCTTATCAGGGTGAAACTGAATAGCTTTCTGGCGATATGCTTTCTTTATTTCATCAGCTGAAGCCGACTTTGATACACCAAGTATTTCGTAGTAATCTCTTTTGGACATTTTTTTCTGATTATTGGTTGATTAGTTTATTGGTTTATTCACCAACTACAACTTTAGAAAATCGAATTACTTTATCATTCAGTGTGTAACCTTTTGATGCACAATCGATTATTTTACCTTTCAGTTCTTCGGTGGCTGCAGGAAATGTGGTTATAGCTTCATGAAATTCGGTATCAAACACTTCATTTTCAGTAGGAATAGCTTTCACTCCGTTTTGAAGCAGAAAAGCAATAAATTTGCTGTAAATTAAATCCATACCGTCCTTCACTGCCTGAACATCATCCGAAGTTTCCATGGCTTTAAGTCCACGTTCAAAATCATCAACCAACGGAAGCATATCAGCCAACAGTTTTTCTCCGGCTGTTTTGATTAAATCTATGCGTTCTTTCAGTGTACGTTTTCTGTAATTGTCGAACTCTGCCATTAAACGCAAATTTTTGTCGTTAAGTTCAGCAAACTGTTGTTTCATTTGCTCAATTTCGTCAATAATCTGATCAGCAGCCTGTTCGGCTGATTCATTTACTTGTGTTGTTTCGCAATTTTCACAAGCTTCCTTTTCTTCTGGATTTTCGTCCGTATGTTTTTGTTTTTTCATATTTAAAATTTATTTTCTTCTGATTTTCCGGAACTACTTATCAACAATAATTTTGCCAAAACACCCGAATTCCGTTTTTGGCAGAAATCGGG
Organism: Paludibacter sp.; assembly: GCA_037144275.1. Classification (GTDB taxonomy): domain Bacteria; phylum Bacteroidota; class Bacteroidia; order Bacteroidales; family Paludibacteraceae; genus Paludibacter. The sequence continues at coordinate 17,078 of JBAWXD010000051.1, forward strand.
TGGCATAATGGCAGAAAACAATGCATAATTGTCAGTGTTTCTTCAACCAGCTCACAAAATGTGATGGATTTTCATCAAAAGTAAAGGGCTTATTGAGTGGGTTACCTTCATTGTTCAGCATGACATAAAATGGTTGCGCATTAGCTCCAAATTTGTGTCGTTGCAAGTAACTCCATTTATCACCAATTGTTTCAACGCTATTATTACGTCCATTTTCTTGCACTGTGTATGGCATTGTCAATGCTGTTTTGTCATCAACAAAAAGCGAAATTAGTACAAAATCATTCTTCAAAAATTCTCTCACCGTTGGGTCAGTCCAAACTGAAGCTTCCATTTTACGGCAATTTACACAACCAAAACCCGAAAAATCAACGATAACCGGTAATTTCTTCTCTGCAGCATAAGCCATACCCAAATCATAATCGGTAAAAGCAGCATGAACTTCATCGTTATATAAATTAAAATCCTGCGTATATAGTGGTGGTGCGAATGCACTGATAGCTTTCAGCGGCGCACCCCAAAGTCCGGGTATCATATACACCGAGAAAGCAAATGATATTATAGCAAGAAGTACACCCAAAACCGAAGTATGTTTTGATTCGCTATCGTGTGGAAAACGCAATTTACCAAGTAAATAAAGGCCCAATAAGGCAAAAATTACAATCCATACAGCTAGAAAAACTTCACGGTCGAGAATGCGCCAGCCATAGGCTAAATCTGCTACAGAAAGGAATTTAAAAGCTAAAGCCAATTCAAGAAAAGCAAGAACTACCTTCACCGTATTGAGCCAACCACCGGACTTTGGAAGTGATTTGAGCCAGGATGGAAAGAGTGCAAATAAACTAAACGGAATGGACAGAGCGACTGCAAAACCCAGCATACCAATTGCCGGTGCCAAAATTGAACCACTTGATGAAACCTGTACGAGTAATGTTCCGATAATAGGACCGGTACACGAAAATGAAACCAATACCAGCGTAAATGCCATAAATAAAATGCTTACAAATCCGGCTGTGGAATCGGCTTTAGCATCCAGTTTTGTTGACCAAGAAGAAGGCAAGGTTATTTCAAAAGCACCAAAAAATGAAACAGCAAAAAGCACCAGTAATCCAAAGAAAATCAGATTAAAAATAGCATTGGTAGACAAACTATTGAGCGCACTGGCACCGAAAATGAGCGTAATGAGAATACCCAACGTTACATATATAAAAATGATTGCTAATCCATACAGAATGGCATCGCGCTGGCCAAGCTTTTTATTCTCTGAACGTTTCAGAAAAAAACTAACTGTCATTGGAATAATGGGCCAGACACAGGGAGTGAATAAAGCCAGAAAACCACCCACAAGTCCAGCCAAAAATATCAACCAAAACGAAGTGCTTGTATTATCTTTTGTATCACCAAAACTTTTGAGTTCGCGAATTACAGGAGTCCAGTAATCTGATGTTTTAGCAGTTACGACTGGTTTTACAGCTTCAACAGTTGAAGGAGTAATATCAGCAGCAAAAGATAGCATAAATTGTTTTTTGGTAGGTGGTAGGCAGTTTTTGTCGTTGCAGGCCATAAATTCCAGATGACCTTTCACTTTCACCTTCGAGGGGTCAGTAAATTTTATTTTTTGAACAAATACAGCACTTTCTGAGTACCAGTTCAGCTCCATATTAAAATTGGCATCGAACTGTTTTTCTAACTTTGATGTTGCTTGTAATTCACCCGCTTTTTGAGCATTTTCAATCTTATCGAAAGTAATGGAAGTGGCTCTTGGACCATCCTTCGGAATGTTGAGGCCATATACGTGCCAGCCATCATCAATAGTTGCAATAATCTGAATATCAGCTGTATTTCCTGATGTTTTCTTTAGTTCAAAATTCCATTTTACCGGTTCAAAAATCTGAGCGAAAGAAGTGCCGGCAAAAAGAAAAAGCAGAACAACCAGAAATTGTTTTT
>JBAWXD010000052.1:0-18974 GCA_037144275.1 Paludibacter sp.
CAACTGAGCGCCAACGCGCTTGCAATGATTCCATTTAGTCTACTCATATTTCTCTTTTTTTTTGCAAGAACATTTCACTCTGCAATCCTGAAAAACATTATCTTTGGATCAGGAGAATTAAGTACATAATTTATAGTCGAACGTCTTTTTATTATTGCAATATTTAATGCAATAATAACTCCATTCTATATAAACTTATGAAAATAACCAGAATCTTGTCTCTCCTTTTATTTTCGAACACCCTTCTTTTTGCCCAAATACCTTCTTTTAAAATTGATTTAAATATCGGGAGTCGACAAGCTTCGGAAGTCAACGATCCAAATTTCATTGCCTGGCCCATCAACACTGTTGCATCTACAACTGATTCTATACAGGGAGTTGTAATTACATTTACCGGATTAACTGAAACTCTTGCTCCATCAACATTAACTTCAAGCTGGTATAAAGCTGGCGTTCAATCACCATCTTATGCCCGATTATCATGCGATGGCATTGTGGCAACAGTTCTCCAAATGAGAATTCATAAACTTCCCGCAGGAACGCATACACTGCTTACTTATCATAACACGTATGACTCTCCGACTGCTTACATTTATAATCCAATACGTATTTACTTGAATGACAAAGTGGTAGTTGACAGCCTAATGCCAAGCAACCGTGAACTCATATTATCAAATGTTCCCATTTCATATTTTACATTTTCAGTAAAGGATAGTGAAGATGTTGTTTTAAGGTTTGCTCCACGGCCTACGCCGACTTCAACTTACAATAAAGTAACCTTATGTGGTTTTGAACTAAACACGCCAAACTCGATGCATCAAGCTTTTCTGCCTTTCCCAACTGACCGTGATGAACATGTGGATGGAGATGCAGGTAGTATAAAACTCAAATGGAATAAAGCAACCACTTCCGTTTCGCATGATTTATATTTAGGAACCGATTCGGCAACGGTGGCTAACGCCGGTTATACTTCCTCTTGCTTTAAAGGGAATCAAACAGATTCAACTTACACAGTATCAAATGTCTATAACCTGAATAAATATTATTGGCGTGTTGATGAAAAAACAGCAACAGGAACTATTACAAAAGGGAATACCTGGTATTTTCGCAACAGAAAACTGGCCTTCCCTGATGCTGAAGGCTACGGACGTTACGCTATAGGCGGACGGGGAGGAAAAGTGGTGGAAGTAACTAATTTGAATGACGATGGACCGGGAAGCTTACGTGAAGCGGTAACCAAAGATATTGGTCCAAGAACAGTTATTTTTACGGTTTCGGGGCTTATCACGTTGAAATCAAGGTTAGCAATGAACAGTTCTTACGTCACAGTAGCCGGACAAACTGCACCCGGCAAAGGAATTTGTATCCGTCAGGCGCCTTTTGGATTAAGTGGTGGAACAAATGTTATTGTACAAAATGTTAGAGTCCGATTGGGTTCCGGAATAACGTACGACGGAATGGGAATGGCCGGAGCTAATTATAGTATTCTGGATCATTGCTCTATCAGTTGGACTATTGACGAAGCTTTCAGTTCACGAAACGCGAAAAATATCACGCTACAACGAACATTGATTTCTGAAGCTTTAAACATTGCCGGACATCAAAACTATCCTGTTGGAACAAAACACGGTTACGCTGCAACCATAGGCGGAGATGCGGGTTCGTTTCATCATAATTTACTAGCACATTGTGAAGGTCGTAACTGGAGTATGGGTGGCGGACTCGATGGAAACGGTTTTTATGCCGGTAAGATGGATATTTTCAATAATGTGGTTTATAATTGGGGTGGTCGCGCAAACGACGGTGGTGCATATGAAGTAAATTTTGTGAACAACTATTACAAAAGAGGTCCGGCTAACGGAACTACCACCATTATGAATGCACAATTGGAAGGAGCTGGAAAAGGCTCACAAAGTTATTATTACGCCGGCAATATTTTACAAAACTATAATGGTTCGATCGTTTGTGATGGAACAGACAATACCTGCTCTAGTACAACCCAGGTTTCAGGTGGTCAAGTGGTTGATTGGACAGTGTTTGTTAACACTCCGTTTTTCCCTTCTTACGCAGCAATTCAAACAGCTAATGACGCATACAAAAGCGTACTTTCGGATGTAGGATGCACTCAACCAGTGTTTGATGACCACGATAAACGTATTATTAAAGAGACTCTGGCCGGCAGTTACACTTATACCGGAAGTATTTCAGGTGTAAAAGGGTTGCCCGATACCGATCAGGATGTTGGAAGCTGGGAAAATTACCCGAACGAAACGCGTGCTGCAAACTTTGATTCAGACCATGACGGCTTGCCCGACTGGTGGGAAAAACTGATTGGAACAAATCCGAATTCAGCCATGGGAAATTTCTCCGATTCAAATGCGGATACTGACCACAATGGCTACACTAACTTGGAAGAATACTTTCAGTGGATCATGTTGCCACATTACGAAGCTAAACTATCGGCAAATCTGGATATTGACTTGGATCAATATTCTTCGGGATACACTTCCAATCCTGTATTTACAATTTCAAATCAGACTAATTGCTCTGTGGCAATGCTAAGCGGTACTAAAACAGCCCGTTTTTCGTCCGCACAAATAGGGTTGGCCAAATTCAACTTTGACGTCACTGATGCAGCAGGAAGCACCATGACACGTTCCATCAATGTGTTGGTAGGCGATAATCAGACAGCGTTGAAGAATGTATATCAAGTGATTGCATGCATATTTCCGAATCCCGCCATTGATAAAATTTGTATTACAGGTTTAAGTGACCCACGAAATATAAAAATCCTGGCTATTACTAATGCTGCCGGGCAAAAAGTAATCGAGAAGCCGATTATTTCAGGAGATGAAAATAATATTTGGTTGGATATTTCTGGCCTGAAATCCGGAATATATTTTGTGTCAGTTGGAAAAAATTCAAGTGTCGGACGTTTTATAAAACTATAACTATATGCTACGTAAACTATTCATATTCATTACTGTACTATCCCTTATAGCATGTGCAAACAAACAAGCCAAAACGCTCTCCATCATAGAATTGGTGGATATGGATTACCGGTTTTCTTCAAGTGCTCTGTCACATTTTTGTTGTGAAAATAAAATTGAACCGTCAACCCTTTATCAATGGCAGAATCATTGGGTAATTTATGGGAAGCAAAATAGCAACGAGTTGGCGGAGAAAATTGAGAAGAAATTTCCAAAACTAAAGGTTAACGTGTACGAAACAGCTTTCTATAATTTCAATCGTAACGAACAAACCCATCAAAAACCAGCCAAAGAATGGACAAATATTATCTTGACAACCAATCTCGTTGCTGACACTACTTTGCAACATCAGTATCTGGAATATCATCGCACCCAATTTGAGAAATGGCCGGAAGTTTCGAAAGGTTTTTGTAATGCCGACTTTCAGCAGTTGCTTGTTTTTCGTTCCGGCAGGCAATTAATGCTGGTTATCAGTATTCCGAAAGGTAAAACGTTGGACGAACTGAATCCAAAAACTATCGAAAACAATCCACGAGTTGATGAGTGGAACAAAATAATGGCTAAGTATCAGGAAGGCATTGAAGATGCTCCTAAAGGAACGGTATGGGTAAAATTTCAATCATTACGCTGATAGTTGGACTTCGTCCGATATTAACTCAGTTCGCTCGTGATATTGAAAGATTAAAAAAAAAATTTGAAAATGAACTAAAAGTCTTCATTCCTGATTCTTGGTCTTAGGTCTAAATAAATATGCAACAAACAAACTACCAACTATTTGATTTTTTGGATTTTAGTCCGGAATTGAACGAGGGCGACAGACTTTGGCGGGCATGTTCACCAACTCATATAACCATTAAAAATGCTGAAGTTTTCATAACTATTCCATTCCAAAAACAAAACAATTCCAACGATATTACATCTGATTTGTCGGCTGATAGGAAAGAGTATATACTTCGAATAAAAGTATTGGGCGATAAGATTTTGCGCGTATCAATGGCTTTGGCAGGAACTGTGATGGAAAATTCTGAAATGTTGGAACTCGACTCACAACTGAAACCGAATGCATTGATTTTCGAAAAAAATGAGCTGGAATGGGTTGTCAAAGACCTTTCAGGAAATAAAAAAGCCGTCATCAGCTTCCGGGAACCTCAAACTGATTGGTGGAGCGGCCTTGTTCCCGGACCTGCAGAGACGATACACCTGAGCTTTTTCCCTGATGGCAAAAAGGAAGTGGCACTTTCGGCTTACGATATGTTTTCACCCACCCGCCACGATGCGTTTGCATTGGCCTATGTGGAACGAAACGACGACCCACATCGCGCGACTTTCTCGTTACAAGCCAAACCTGACGAATGTTTTTACGGAACCGGTGAACGTTTCACGAAAATGGATTTGTCGGGAAAAACTTTTCAACTTCGCAACCAAGATGGGCAAGGTGTAAACAACCGTCGTGCTTATAAAAATATACCGTTTTACCTTTCGTCCGAAAATTACGGACTGTTTCTGCATACCACTTCTTTTGCTAAGTTTTCGCTGGCCGACCATTCGACCCGTTCGGCACAAGTATTGGTGGAAGAACCGATTGTTGATTTTTTCTTGATAGGTGGAGATTCTCCTCAAGAAATTCTGTTTGGCTACCGTCAATTGACCGGTTTCCCTTCCATGCCACCACTGTGGAGCTTTGGAACGTGGATGAGCCGCATGACTTATTTCTCGGCCGACGAAGTGAATGAAATTTGTGACCGAATGCGCGCCGAAGATTATCCCTGCGATGTGATTCACCTCGACACCGGTTGGTTCGAAACCGACTGGCTGTGCGAATGGAAATTTAACGACAAACGGTTCCCTAATCCACCCGAGTTTATTCAAAACCTCAAGAATAAAGGCTATCGCGTAAGTTTATGGCAATTGCCGTACATTTCGTATAATGCCATTCAGTACAAAGAAGCGGATGAAAAAGAATATATCAGCAAAAGCGAGCGTCTGATTTCGGGTTCTTCGAATTTTAGTGTACAGGATTTTGCAGGCACTATCGACCTCACTTACGATGAAGCTACAGAGTGGTACAAAGATTTACTCCGCAATTTGTTGAAAATGGGGGTGGTGTGTATCAAAACTGATTTTGGTGAAGATATTCACCTCGATGCGGAATATCGCAACATGTCACCAGAAAAATTACATAATCTTTATCCGTTATTATATCAAAAAGCGGCTTACGAAGTGACCAAAGAAGTTACCGGCGATGGCATTGTGTGGGCACGTGCCGGCTGGGCCGGTTGCCAGCGTTATCCGTTGCATTGGGGTGGCGATTCGGCATGCTCGTGGGATGGAATGGCCGGTTCGCTCAAAGGTGGTTTGCAACTTGGCTTGTCAGGTTTCGGATTCTGGAGTCACGATGTGCCCGGTTTCCATGGTGTGCCAAACTTCATGAATTCCGTAGTGCCCGATGATTTGTACGTTCGCTGGACGCAGTTTGGCGTTTTCACGTCGCACCTGCGTTACCACGGCACCAGTAAACGCGAACCTTGGCATTATCCTGCTATTTCTGACATTATACGCAAGTATTGGAAACTGCGTTATCAGCTGATTCCTTATATTTTACAACAAAGTGAAATCACAACGCGAACCGGAATGCCTGTGTTGCGGGCTATGATTTTGCATTACCCGAATGACAAAACCTGCCGTCAGATTGACGACCAGTATTTCTTTGGCGAAAATATGCTGGTGGCTCCGGTGATGAATTCCGAAAATAAACGCGATATTTATCTGCCCGAAGGAACGTGGGTACATTTCTTTAGCCGTGAAGTTTTTGAAGGTGAACGATGGTTGAAAAACGTGGAAGTACCAATGGATGAAATCCCTGTTTTTGTAAAACAAGAGGCAGAGATTCCAATGTACATGGAAGAAGTACAATGCACGGATGAGATGGATTTAAACAAGATAATAAAAATATTATTTTAAACACGAAGACACAGAGACACAAAATAATATTTAATAACAGTGTCTTAACGTCTCCGTGTTAATACTCTTAGTTATGCAAACCTGGAAATCTAATTTTACTGAAACAAAAAAGCATTACACCGATTGGTGGAATGGAAAAGGAATAGTGCTAACCATGTGGGAACATCTTTTCAAAGAAGGTGCACCTTATGAAAATGTATTGCAACCCGCTCCACATAAGGATTTGAATCAGTTGTGGTTCGATGTTAAATGGCGCTCAGAATATTTACATTATACGATGTCGCGTAATTCGTATATGGCTGATATTTTACCTGTGGCTAATACTCAACTTGGTCCTGGCTCGTTAGCTGCAATTCTTGGTTCTGAGCTCGAAGGACGTGAAGACACCATTTGGATTCACCAAAAACCGAATTTTGATGGACAAATAATTTTCGACGAAAAAGGCTGGAAGCTTCATGAAAACTTACTTAGAGCTTGTAAAGCTAATGCAAATGGGAAATATATGATCGGTTGTCCCGATTTGGTGGAAGGACTTGACGTACTGGCTAGTTTGAAAGGTTCTGACAATATCCTAATGGACTTAATCATGGATCCGGACGGCACGTTGGAGATGATGAAAAAGGTGAATGAAGTGTATTTTGACGTGTTCAATCGCATTTACGACATTATCAACGAAGACGGCGAAATGGCGTTTTGCTATTTCTCGCTGTGGGCACCGGGCAAAGTTTCAAAATTGCAATGCGACTTGTCCATTATGATTTCGGAGGATGATTATCGTACTTTTTGCCTTCCTTTCCTGCGTGAACAAACCGAAAAAATTGATTATACGCTTTACCACCTCGATGGAGTGGATGCCATTCGTCATTTGGATGCTGTTCTTGAACTGGAAAAACTGAATGCCATTCAGTGGACACCGGGTTACGGTCAGCCACAGGGCGGAAGTCCGCAGTGGTACGATTTGTACAAAAAAATTCTGGCCGGTGGAAAATCCATTATGGCCAATTGGGTAACACTGGACGAGCTGGAACCATTGCTGGATAATATTGGCAATCAGGGTATGCATATCAATGTCGATTTCAAATCAGAAAAAGAAATTGAGCAAGCCATACGAATCATTGAGCGATATCGGTAGCATTTTACACCTTATTTGGCTGCGCCGATATTATCCCTTCGGGCGTTATTTGCTCCCGCTGGTCGCGATATTTAGCCTTCGGCTGATATTCACTTCGTTGATATTAAACTTTAAATAAAATCATACATGAAAATCGCATTAAATCTTATTGATATTTCCGTCATTATCGGATACCTGATTATTCTTTTTGGTATTGCCATTTGGGCAAGTAGAAACAAGAAAAAGAATGATAATCTTTTTTTGGCCAATAAAAGTCTGGGGTGGTTTGCCATCGGACTAACCATGTGGGGAACCAACGTTGGACCTTCTATGTTGTTAGCTTCGGCCAGTGCCGGATACAGTTCGGGAATTGTTTCCGGTAATTTTGCCTGGTATGCTTTCCTTTTCATCATGATGCTGGCATTTGTTTTTGCCCCACGCTACCTGGGTGCCAAAGCGTCTACTTTGCCAGAATATATGGGCAAACGCTTTGGACAGTCTACCCGCTATCTGCTTGCCTGGTATACACTTATCACTATTTTAATTTCATGGCTTTCGTTGGGTTTATTTGCAGGTGGAATTCTTGTAAAACAAATTTTAGGTATTCCTATGTGGGAATCGGTTATCATAATGGTTGTTTTTGCGTCAATTCTGACTGCTGCCGGTGGATTAAAAGCAATTGCTTATACCAGTGTTTTTCAAATGATTTTGCTGATAGTTGTATCGTTGACGCTGACGTTAATCGGACTTTCAAAAGTTGGCGGTTTGTCTGCATTGTATCATTCTACTCCTACTCATTACTGGCAACTGTTTCAACCCAATACCGATAAAGATTTCCCTTGGTTGCCTATCATACTGGGTTATCCGATTATGGGTGTGTGGTTTTGGTGTACCGAGCAGTCGATGGTGCAATCGGTTTTGGGTGCAAAAAGCCTGAAGCAAGGTCAGCTCGGTGCCAGTTTTATCGGTTGGTTGAAAATCCTTGATGTGCCGTTATTTATACTCCCTGGAATCATTTGTTTTGTGCTTTTTCCTCATTTAAAAGATGCCAGCGAAGCTTATTTGGTAATGGTTACCAATCTTTTCCCCGATGGTATGAAAGGACTGATTGTGGTGGTGCTATTGGCTGCATTACTTGGCAATATCGGTTCGTCGCTTAACTCCGTGAGTACCGTTTACACCATGGATATTTACCTAAAAAAAAATAAACCCAATGCAACTAATCAGGAAATCGTAAAAATCGGACGTTGGGTAACGGTATTTAGTGCCATTATTTCGGTAATTGTGGCATTGGCAATCGACAGCATAAAAGGTCTGAATCTTTTCAATATTTTCCAGTCGGTACTTGGATTCCTTGCACCGTCTATGTCTGTAGTATTCCTTTTTGCGGTATTTTGGAAAAAAACCACTCCGCGTGCAGTCAATCTTATTCTGACTGCCGGAACCGCATTTTGTTTGACGATTGCCGTTTTGTATTGGTGGGTATTTCCGGTTGAACAATATCATTTCTGGCCACATTTTATGATGATTTCGTTCTATCTGTTTGTCATTTTAGCCATTGCTACGGTTGTTATTTCGCTACTCGATACTAAATCTGTTTCTGAAAACACCCTGGGACTGGAAAAACTTCCTGCAACTTCCAAAACCGTTTGGGCTTCGTGGATTGTGTTGATTATTGTGATGGTTTCGCTGTATCTTTTCTTCAATTAGACCTCACCCCTGACCCCTCTCCTTGAGGAGAGGGAAAAAATAGTAAATGGTAAATGACTAAATAGTAACTGAATATGACTCACAAAGAACGTTTTTTTGCTACTATCGCCAATCAACCGGTGGATCGTCCGGCCGCGTGGTTGGGTTTGCCTGTGCCGTCGGCTGTACCTGAATTGCTTCGGTATTTTCAGGTGAATTCGGTTGACGAGTTGAAAATTAAACTCGACGACGATATTTATCCGATTGAAGTTCCTTACAACTTTCCTCCGTCGAATCATATTGCCTGTGCGTTCAAGTTTGCCAAGATGGCGCACGACGACAAACCCGATGAACGAACCCTGACCGCTCCGGGATTTTTCGAAGATATTGACGATCCTGCTCTCGTGGATTCGTTCCCATGGCCCGATCCGGCATTGTACCTTGATGTGGAAGAATCTCGCCGGCTGGTAATGGCCGCCGACCACAATTACATCCGAATGGGTGTGATGTGGAGTGCCCATTTTCAGGATGCTTGTGCGGCTTTCGGTATGGAAAAAGCATTGATGGTTATGCTGATGAACCCCGATATGTTTCAGGCAGTGATTGACCGCATTACCGACTTTTACCTCAAAGCCAACGAAATTTTCTACGAAGCTACTAAAGGTTATCTGGACGCTGTGCTTATTGGTAACGACTTTGGCAGTCAGTGCGGTTTGATGGTCGATCCGGATTCATTGCACGCTTATGTTTTTCCCGGAACAAAAAAACTGATTGATCAGGCAAAAAGCTACGATTTGAAAGTGATTCACCACTCCTGTGGTTCTATTTATCCGATTATTCAGGATTTGATTGATTTGGGCGTCGATTCCATTCACCCTATTCAGGCATTGGCTCAGGATATGGATGCACTGACTTTGAAAGATGGATTTGCATGTAAAACTTCATTCTGTGGTGGTGTGGATGCACAACATCTATTGGTAAACGGATCGCCCGAACAAGTCGCAGCAAAAGTAAAAGAGCTGAAACAACTGTTCCCAACCGGATTAATTATTTCGCCGAGTCACGAAGCTATTTTACCTGATATTCCACCGGCCAATATTGAGGCCATGTTTAATACAATAAAATTGTAGAGACGCAATGCATTGCGTCTCTACCCAATATAATTGATATGAAACGTTTCGGACAAATAATTCATCTTAAACCCGAGTATGCCGACGAATACGTGAAACAACACTCAGCCGTTTGGCCAGGAGTTTTGGCAATGATAACTACTTGTAATATTCAGAATTATTCCATTTTCAAAAAGGATTTAGTCTTATTTTCCTACTTTGAATATGTGGGTGATGACTTTGATGGTGATATGGAACGTATGGCAGCTGACCCCGAAACCCAGCGTTGGTGGGATGTGGTAAAACCATTGATGCAGCCTATCGAGACACGGAATGTAGGCGAGTTTTGGGCGGATATGGAAGAAATTTTTCACTTAGATTAAATAAAACCACAAATATGGTAAATTCAAATCCAATTCTCGGAACATTTTTTCATGCTGTAGGTGGCGCCTCGGCTTCGTCCTGTTATTTACCCAGTCAAAAAACAAAGCAATGGTCGTGGGGAACTTTTTGGCTGGTTCAGTCGGCTTTTGCATGGCTTATCATGCCACTGCTGGTGGGTTATCTCACGGTTCCCGACTTTTTCTTCATTTTAAAAACAGCTCCCACATCAGCTTTTTGGGGAGCATTCTGGCTCGGTGCAGTGTATGGTTTTGGCGGTATGTCGTTCGGTTTCGCTATCAGGCATATTGGCTATTCACTGACATATTCTATCAGCATCGGACTTTCGGCTATTTTAGGAACCATGACACCTTTGTTGATTCATGGTGAAGTGTTGCACTATTTCATGCGTCCCGGAAGCAGCATTGTGTTGGTAGGAATGATTATCGCCATTTTCGGAATATGCTTTATCGGATTGGCAGGTTTCAAAAAAGAAAAAGACCTGGGCGAATTGAAAAATGCAGCTCATTTCAATATGACTACGGGATTAATTTTGGCCATTATTGGTGGTTTACTTTCTGCTGTGTTTAATATCTCACTGGAAACCGGAAAACCCATTGCCGACATGGCTGCCTTGCATGGAGCCGGTGAGTTTGAAGGAAATGCCAAACTGATTGTTTCCACCGTCGGTTGCTTTCTTGTAAACGTGGTTTGGTTTATCGTTGCCGGAATTAAAGATAAATCGTTGAAAGAATTCACGGCTTCCAGCGGTATCTCTGTTGGGCAACGCGCCAAAAATACCATGTGGTCGGCATTGGCAGGAACGATGTGGTGCGGACAATTTTTCTTTTACGGATTAGGTCATGTACGCATGGGAAATTTCCAGTTTATCAGTTGGGTACTGCACATGTCCATGCTCATTTTCTTCAGCTATGGCGTTGGCTTGTTGATGAAAGAATGGAAACAAGTATCCAGAAAAACCTATTATATTCTCATTTTTGCATTAGTACTTTTATTGACTTCATCCGTCATTATATCGTACGGAAGTTGGTATGGTGAACAAATAATGAAATAGATTTTAGAACCAAGAGTCTAGAATCAAGATAAAAACAATATAAATATGAATTCAGAATTATTGGAAAAACTATCCGAGTGTGTAGAATTCGGAAAAATCAATTTGGCATCGCCTTATCCACCTCAAATGAAAGGTCAACCGGGAGCTGATGAAATTACAAAAGAAGCGTTAGAATCAGGGGTTACGCCAACTGAAATACTAAATGATGCTTTGATTTTGGCCATGAATAAAGTAGGTCAGAAATTTACCGAAAATAAAATCTTCGTGCCCCAAATGTTGTTGTCGGCAAAGGCTATGGGAGCTTCCATGGTGCATTTGAAACCCTTTTTTGCCAACGGTTCCGTACAACGCAAAGGCGTTTTTATTCTGGGAACTGTCTTCGGCGATTTGCACGATATTGGTAAAAATCTTTTTGGAATGATGGTAGAAGGTGCCGGTTGGGAAGTAATTGACCTGGGCATTGATGTAAAAACCGAAAAATTCGTTGAAGCTGTTCAACAACATCCAACTGCTGTTGTTGGTATTTCGGCCTTATTGACAACCACCATGGTAAATATGAAACCGGTAATCGATGCCATTAAAGCAGCTTCACCATCAACAAAGGTTATTGTTGGAGGAGCTCCGTTATCAGCTGATTTTGCTGCCACTATTGGTGCCGACGGTTACGGAAAAAATCCACAGGAAGGTATTGTTTGGTTAGATAAAATATCGGCATGAAAGAATTTATAGATAAAATCCTTCAAAGCGACAAAACACTTGCTTTCCCCATTATGACCCATCCCGGCATTGAAGCGCTTGGAAAAACAGTAAAAGAGGCTGTGACAGATGGACAGGTGCATTTTGAAGCCATCAAATATCTGTCGAAAAACTATAACACAGTGGCTTGTTCGTCAATCATGGATTTGACGGTTGAGGCTGAAGCTTTTGGTGCCACAGTGAATTTACCGGCTGATGAAATTCCTTCGGTAACCGGTAGATTGTTGAGTGATGCTGAATCCATTGCAGCATTGGAAGTTCCTTCGTTGGAAGCAGGTCGTATTCCACAATATTTATTGGCCAATAAACTGGCTGCTGAGGCAATCAAAGACAAACCACTTTTTTCAGGATGCATTGGTCCGTTTTCATTGGCGGGTCGATTGTTTGATATGTCGGAGATTATGGTGGCCATTTACATTGAACCGGATGCCATTCTTCAACTGTTGGGAAAATGTACCGAGTTTCTGGTGAATTACTGCAAAGCACTGAAAGCAACAGGTACACAAGGCGTAGTAATTGCTGAACCTGCTGCCGGATTGCTCTCGGGCGATGACTGTATGATGTATTCTACCGATTTTGTGAAATTAATTGTAGAGGCTGTGCAGGATGATATGTTTACTGTTATTTTGCACAATTGCGGTAATATAGGTCAATGTACGCAAGCTATGGTGGCCAGCGGTGCCAGAGCTCTGCATTTCGGGAATGCGATCGACATGGAAGGTGTGCTGAACGAATGTCCTTCGGATATTCTTGTTCTTGGTAATCTGAATCCGGTAAGTGTTTTCAAACAAGGAAGCGTTGACTCGGTAAAACTTGAAACACGCGCTTTGCTGAGTAAAGTAGGGAAACACAAAAACTTTGTGATTTCAAGCGGTTGCGATTTACCCCCACATGTGCCCGAAGCCAATATACACGCGTTTCTGGAAACAGTAGAAAATTTCCGATAAACTAATTTCCAATCCTCAATTAAAAAGAGAATTGGAAATTGATTAATTGATAATTAATGAGTTTTCAATCCTTTCATTTCACCTTTGCCGAAGTAGCTCCTACTTTCGACGAAATTCTGGACTTTATCCAATCTACCGATTTGGAGGAAGAGCATCCGGCTATCGTTTTTATTCGGGAAATGTTGGACGAGTTGAACTTTGATACCGGCATCACAGGTGGTTATGTCATAAAAGAGGTTGAAAAACTTAATGTAAAAACTGGACTACTACGCATTGATAACACGGAGTTGAATCTGGGTCGACAGGTTTGCGGATATATTAAAGAAGCTACTCAGGTGGCACTTTTTCTGTGTACAGCTGGCGAAGATTTTACTCGCATGACCAATGCATTAAATGAACAGGGCGACATTATGGAAGCTTATATTCTGGACGCTATTGGTTCGCTCACGGTAGAAAAGGCGATGGATAAGATTCAGGAAAATCTGAAAAATGATTTTTTTAAACAACACATTAAAATTTCCAATCGCTATAGTCCCGGCTATTGCAACTGGCCCCTCTCTGATCAAACAGCTTTGTTTGAATTAATCGGTGAAAACCCCACCGGTATTCAACTCAGCGACTCCTGCCTGATGACACCACGAAAGTCGATTAGCGGCATTATCGGCATTGGGCAACATCTCATACATCATAAATATAGGTGCGAAATCTGCACAAATACAAGTTGTATTTACCGGAAAATTTTACACGGATAATTCTAAAAACGGCTTGAATTCGATTGATATAGCCCATAAGGAATGTACTAGAAAGAAACAGGCACTTTTTGTTATTGTTATGAAAATTCTGGGGTTGAAGTAATACTAAGATAAAACCTTTAATTTTGAGGATCATGCAAGCAAGGAGAATTTATACACTAAAAAATTATAGTTTTATTAAAAAAAAGTCACTCAATCAGTTCAGATTGAGTGACTTTTTTATTAAATTAGAGCTATATTTATGGTAGGCAATAACTTCATCACAAATAAGACTTTCGGAAGTATCTGATATTGAAATTATTTCGTCCAGAGATGCAATGAAATCGCACTCAAAAAATTGAGAGTGGATTTGAATTTTTCACTATTAGGTGAAGTATCTCAAAACCGCTGAGACAGATTGATAAAGGCACGCCCCTGGTAGTTGTTGTCGGGGTTGAATGTTGCTTCATAGTCGAACCACAGCAACAGATTTTTGCTTATATGCCACGAAAGGCTAATTTCAGCAATGTTTTGAGGTATAGCGGTATTGCTAATGCTATTATAATTTACATTTCGGTATGTTAGCTGTGTGAATAGGTTTCCATCTAACAAATCTTTCGACAGCGAAGCACCATATACCATTCCGCTCAGGTAGCTGGTTTTCAATGCTGTAACATCTACAGTCAATGTAGTTTCAAATGGCAATTGTGACACAGTGAGGTATGTATATGCATTCGACGAAGCATTGGAATTAGCTGAAGCAAATCGAACACCGGCATTTCCACCCCAGATTAAGAAATTGAAAGGGCGATACATGGCTTGAAAGCGCAATCCCTGACGGGTTTCTTTATCCATTACGCTGTCGATATAGTTTTTGTAGGTTTCGTAATAATAGATATTTTTACGGGCATCGTATGACATCGATAACGACAAGTTTTTTAAAGCCCGCCACTGAAGGGATGCGTAAGCACTTGTCAGATTGAATGTTGTTGTTGCCTGGTTATTTTGCAAAGCGTATAAGTCAATTTCGGCAGAACCAAAGAAATCAAGATTCTGAAGCAGCGAATTACTGTGTTGAAGATACAAGAAACTACGGTCGGTATGCATATTATTCATTTGGTTGAAAAATGCTAGCGAAGATTGCATATAGCCTATCTCGGTTCTTAGCTGATGGCCAACAAAAGCACCATATTGCAATAATCCCGGATTCAAACTATAGGTATAGGTATCAGGTCGACTACCAATAACTGCACCATAGGATATATATTTTCCAAATTTTCCAAACTGGAGTCCATCTACTGCACCGATATTGGCTAAGTTTGAATTTATTTTTCGACCGAAAGACAAATACATCGAATCGGGCAAATCATATTTCACCGAAAGGTTATAGATCTTTACATCGAGCGGTTGATCTATCAGGTAATTCTGAGTTGTGCTGGAGTCAATCGTAGAAGTAAAAGGTCTATAGCTGCTTTTTTTAGTTAGCGACATATAACATTCGGCCGAAAACTTGGAGTTAGAAATATGTTTGGCATAAAGTGATAAGTTGAGTCGGAACACAGAATTCATGGTCGTATCACTGGTATTGTTCAGATACGTTGACAATGAAACCCGACCATCTAACTTCCCGATCTTTTTGCTATCAGTATCCTTTTTTGTTGCTGCCATAACGGCAGCATCATTCACTGAAACGGCTTCTTTCGATTGTTGGGTCAATACTTCAATTGGCGCAGATTCTATTTTCTTTTTTGCAAAGACCTGATTCGAAACTAAAGCTACAAAACCATTTACAGGATCGCAAATGCACGAAATTGATGATAGATTCTTTACCACCAAAACAGATTGAAACACATTGTTTTTTGAACTATAAAGAGTATCTCCAATTTGAATTCCGTCAGTATTCACAAACTGAACATACACGTTTTGGGAGGTAATAAATGAAATATTTCCACTACTCACATCAATGGTCTTTTGAGCGAATGTAGCCAGGCTAAAAGCTATCAAAATTATTGTCAGAAATTGTTTCATGCGTTTTATATTTTTATTTTTTATAATTGTCGCATAGTTTGTCCCAAAATAAGGTGGGACTCGCATAAAATACTATGTAAACTATCAAATTAAAGATCATCCCTTATTCTTCTCCTCCTCAAATTGAAGAAGGTTTGGGCAAAGTTTCTTATTTATCAAAATTATGACATTTCCGGCAATTGGCTTTGAAACTTGCGTCATTATTATGACAATCGACACATTTTGTCCAGGCACCCCGATGTTTACCCGAATAGATGCCAAACCAACTATCGTGAATTCTAAATTGCACATTATTAAAACCACTGACGTTATGACAATCGGAGCAACTGTATTTCTTCATTAATGTGCCGTGTGCAGGTATGACTCCGATTGCTTCATTTTGCTTGCTACTATGGCAACCCAAACAATCCGGTGATTTTTTTATTTGGTAATTATTGTCGCTATGACAACGATCACAGGTCAAGACACCATGCATTCCGGTAATAGGGAAAAAACTATGGTTGAAACCTTTTCCAATAGCGTTCCAGCTTCGTCCAACCATTGAATGACATTGTTCACAATCAGTTCCAAAACCTGACAATCGGTGATTAGGCTTATTTGTTAAATTATATTGGAATTGATGACAAGAATAACAGTTAGTACGAATATTATTAAAACGTAAATTCGAAGCCGAAGTATGGCAACGGTTACAATCAGCGGAAGCATGCTCACCAACAAGAGCAAATCCTTGTTGTTGATGAATTTTTCGAATGTTAGTATTATTTACTATGAACGAATTGTTATTATGGCAACGGGCGCAATCTCGACCTGTAGTTCCTTCGTGAATATCAGTATGACAAGATGCACATTGGCCTTTTGCCTGTGTGAAAATAAGTGTTTTATGACAATTTCTACAACTAATTGTTTTGTGTTGACCTAAAAGTGGGAAGTCTGTTTTATTATGATTAAACCCCATAGGTTTTATCTGCTTCCAATTATCAATAGTGTGACAAGTAGTACATTCTAACTTGAATTTATCGCCATGAGGTGACTTAAAGTTTGCAGCAAAAACACCTGTCCCTGCTAAAGCTAACATTAGAAATAATATTATCTTGTTTCTCATATTTTACTAACTTTCTAACTTCTGTTAAGAACGACGTTTAACCATGTATCATTTTCGAAGCTACACCTTTCTCCATAAAGAGCTCGGTCACGGCGATTCCGCCAAAGTGCAACATTATAAATGCCATTGCATAGTAATGCGATTGAAAATGAATTATTTGGGATGTCCATCTCCAACTTGTTGGTCCCCACAACATGAGTGCTCCAGTTAAGGTGGTGATACCTAATAAAAGATAAAACAGAACATAAATGGAACCCTGAAATCGTTGTTTCAAGGTATTTTTTTTATCTAATGGACTTGGGAATTGCATACCGTTAATACCAAGATGTATCAGTCTCAAAATATAAAGCCCTACCAAAACATATCCGGCATAAAAGTGCCATTCCCACATGGGCTGTGCTATACGTTTAGCAATAACACTAGCGTCACCAATTGTTATTTGGCCACCAAATAAAAGTATATTTTCAACAATAATTTTTGCCAAACTATCTCTTCCAAACCAAGTGATGTGAAGCAAGGCTGTTCCTAACAAAATAATAATGCATAATGCTATGCTCCAATGCAATAAACGGTGAGTAACATTAAAGTTTTTTGATTCCATAACTTTGTATTTTTGTATTAATATATTTGATATTCAATAAATTATGTACTTAATAATTATGTATAAAAAGCACGAATGCTGAATTATTTCGAATGTATTTTTTGTTCTGTTTCTTTTATGAATGACAGCTATTGCAGTCTATACTTTTGAATTTGTATTTTATATACGTACCTTTTTGATCGATGGTTTGTTTATGACATTCAACACATTTGACATCCCGATGTGCTCCTTCAAGTTTAAAACGAGAGGAAGTATGAACAAATTTTGAATCTTTCCAGCTAGTAAAACCATGACATTTTACACATTCAGTTTTAGAATTTTCAGCAAATTGCCCCACATGATTATCTTTGTGACAACTTGAACACTCTTTTGAAATTCCTTCAAATTGTTGAACACGTACTCCGTTGCTGTTTTTCTTGAAATGGCAGGAAGCACAGACTTGTTTAGCGTGAGTACCTTCAAGTTTAAACCCAGTCTTTTCGTGATCAAATGTTACCGACTTCCAGCTGGTTACTGCATGACATAATGTACAATTTTCATTTGGCATAAATTTATCGGCTATGAATCCTTTATGAATGTTTTTGTGACATTCTACACAATTGACAGGCATCTTTGCAAATTTCCAATCTTTTTGTTTACGGTGACATTCCATACAAGTAGTAGCCATGTGAGCCCCTTCAAGTTTGAATTTCAACTTACTATGTCGTTCAATTGTAAAGTTTGTCTCAGCAAAACTTTTGTTTGTATGGCAATCATTACAATCCGGAGAAACTCCCTTTTTCGCAAATTCGCCTTTGTGATAATCTGCATGACAGCTCGAACATTTGTCGTGTTTCAATGGATCAGTCATCGACTCTGTTTTGTGACACAATTTACAAGCGACAGTTTTATGCTTCCCAACTAGTTGGAAGCCTGTTTTGTCATGGTTAAATGAGCTAATATTTTTTATGGCATGAAATGATTCCTCACTATGACATTCTTTGCAATTAATACCAAATTTGTTTTCGTGTTTATCTTTATGACAAGGTGTACAGCTTTCGAACTGAAGCCCTTTGAATCGTTGCGCTGGTTTAGCGTTGATAATTTCAGTTTTGTGGCATTTCAGACAACTTACGTTTTTGTGTTTACCTAATATTGCAAATTTGGTTTTATTGTGATCAAATCCTACTACTTTCGGATTTTTGAACGAATTGAAAGTATGGCAGCTGGCACAGTTTGCTGACAATTTTCCCTGATGAAAATCGGAGTGACAATTGAGGCAGGCACTGCTTAACCCCATGTAGGTAGAAGTTTTCTTTTTGAAATTAGGGTCTGAAACAAATTCTGCTTTATGGCATGCTCTACAATCTTTCTTAGCATGAACACCTTTTAGTTCAAAACCCATTTCGGCATGGTTAAAACTTTTTTTATTTATTTTTATAAGTTGAAAATCGCGTCCATGATGCTCATTATGGCAAACTAAGCAGTTTTTCTGACCAACTTCGACAGAAGCA
>JBAWXD010000053.1:0-18860 GCA_037144275.1 Paludibacter sp.
GAATACTTTGTGAATGAGGTTATTGGCAATAAACAATACTTTGACAAAGAATATCAAATACTGCGAATAAAGGATAATTCCTTGCGTTGGGTTCATGGCTTAGGTGAATTAATATTTGACCAAAAAGCTGAACTTTTGAAAATGGTTGGTACTATTCAGGATATTACTGAACGTAAGCTAAATGAAGAGAAAATACAGAAAAGTGAAGAAAAATTCAGGAGTATTTTTGAAAATATTCAGGATGTTTTTTATCGGGTTGATTTATCCGGAAGAATTATTGAAATCAGTCCCTCAGCTAAAGCTTTCGGTGGGTTTTATGATTTTACAATTCCAAATCAATATATTCAGAACTTATATTCAAACCCAGAAGACCGGGACAAATTTTTACAGCAAATTCAAAAAGAAGGAGAAGTAAGGGATTATGAATTGGATATTATAGGCACAAACGCTGAAATAAAACATGTTTCAATCAATGCAAAATTGATAAGAGATGAATTTGGAAATCCATCACATATCGATGGGGCACTCAGGGATATTTCAAAACGAAAAATCGCACAGAATGCTTTAGTTGAAAGTGAAAAATTTCTCAAAGAAATCCAGCTAATTGCCCATATTGGAAACTGGACAGTAGATTTGCAACAAAACACCTGGATTGGCTCGGAAATTCTGGACCAAATTTTCGGGATGGATGATTCAATTGAAAAGAATTTTAAGACATTGGCTTCCATAATTCATCCAGAGTCGATTCCAGAGCTGACAGATATTTATGCTAATGAGTTTACTCCTTCAGAAAGAAGCTTTGATAAGAAATTTAAAATCATCCGGTTAAATGATAAAGCAGAGCGTTGGGTACATGCAATAGGTGAGCTAAGGTTTGATGAAAATAAACGCCCAAAACAGATGATAGGAACTGTTCAGGATATAACTTTACGAAAAAAAGATAAAGAAGCATTACGGCAATCGCAGGAAGAATTAAAAAATTTTGCATCGCATCTTCAAACAGTCCGTGAAGAAGAGCGAAATATTCTGGCTCGTGAAATACACGATGATTTAGGCCAAATCCTGATTGCCATGAAAATAGATTTGGGTTTGTTACAGAAAAGTACACTCAAGACTGTTCGGGAGGATAATTACAATGACCTGAATAGCAAATTTAAAACGCTGAGCATGCTGATCGATAACACGCTTATATCAGCCCGAAGAATAATGACCGATTTACGGCCCGAAGTGCTTGATATGATTGGATTTGTTGAGGCCGTTAAACAACACCTGAACAACTTTCAGGAACGGACCAAAATTAATTGCAGTTTTGAAACTAATACGTCAAAATTGGAACTTAATTCAGAACAATCAGTAGCCTTATTTCGTATTGTACAGGAAGCCTTAAATAATGTGTCAAAGCATTCGAGAGCAACAGAAGTAAATATTAATTTCACTCAAATAAATGAAGAGCTGATTCTTAGTATCGAAGATAATGGAATCGGATTTAATCAAAATGAAACGGTACGAACTCAATCCTATGGTTTAATCGGGATAAGGGAACGGGTGTTACTTTTAGATGGCGAACTGACTCTAAATTCAGTAAAAGGGAATGGAACTAAACTTATTGTTAGTATTCCATATCATAAACAGGAAACAGGAATCAGGAATCAACTTATAACCAATACAAACTTTTAAATTTAAAAAAATGATTAAAGTATTAATTGTTGACGATCACGAAATTATTCGTGAAGGTCTTAAACGAATTCTTAGCAGCGAGCCCGATATGTTAATTGTTGGTGAAGCAGATAACGGAAACGATGTTATGAAGATTATTTCTGAAGTCGAATGTGATTTAGTCTTACTTGATTTGAATATTCCAGGTCGGAATGGAATTGATTTAATTTCTGAGATTAAAAAGAAAAAACCTAAAATTCAAATTCTGGTCGTGAGTATTAATGCTGAGAGTAAATTTGCTATACCTGCATTGAAAGCCGGTGCATCCGGATATTTAAGTAAAGATTCTGCTTTAAGTGAATTAATGAAAGCTATCCGAAAAGTATTGGAAAAGCGAAGGTATATGAGTATAACATTGGCCGAACAATTGGCTTTTGATACCTTAGTTGAAGATTCGCAGTTGCAGAAAAGCCTTACAAATAAAGAGTATTGTGTAATGCTTATGCTTGCCAGTGGGAAAGAAAATAAGGAAGTTTCAAAGGAGCTAAATATGAGTATCAATACGGTGGCTCAATGCAGAAGAAATGTTCTTGAAAAATTAAGACTGAAAAATAATGTCCAGGTAGCACATTATGTTTTGGAAAATCAACTTGTTTTGACCTGATAATTATCACAGAAATAAAACAGCTGTTCAATTTTTTAGCAAAAATAATAGTTGTAGGGTTAAATATAACAAAATAAACCATATTTGTAGTATTTTTTCACACTTATCCATATCAAATTCAATTATTTAGAAAAATATTACTACATTTGCACTTATATATTTAGTGTTGTTTTATGCAATAAATATAAAGTAATAACTAAACAGTATTTATTTTAGACAAATACTTAGTTTAACAAAACACAAAGAATTGATTTACAGATATTTATTGGGTATATTCAACTTAGAATCAGCCTTTGTAAATTGAAACCAAAATTTATAAAAATCAAAATTAAAATATAGCTTATTAACTCATTAAATTTAAATACTATGATTAAAGTATTCATTGTAGATGATCATGAAATAATTCGGGAAGGATTAAAAAAGATCCTCAAAGAAGAAACAGATTTGACAGTGGTCGGCGAAGCAATAAGTGGCGATGAAGTGCTGGAGAATATCAATAAAATCGATTGTGATATTATGCTGCTGGACATGAATATGCCAGGAAGAAGTGGATTGGAATTATTGACAGATATTAAAAATCTGAAACCAAATCTTCACATTTTGGTATTAAGTATTCATCCCGAAGATAAGTTTGCTTTACGTACTCTAAAAGCCGGTGCTTCAGGGTATTTGTGTAAGGATACCGCTTTGGATGAATTGGTTGTGGCAATTCGAAAAGTATATAGTAAAGGACGCTATCTGAGCACCAATTTGGCTGAACAACTAGCCTTTGATTATATGCCTGACCGAAATCAGCTTCCTCACGAATTATTGTCAAATCGTGAACAGGAAATTATGCTTATGCTTGTTTCCGGAAAGAAAGTAAAAGATATTGCTGCAGATTTAAGACTCAGTATCAGTACCGTTTTTACCTATCGGGTTCGTATCTTTGAAAAATTAAAAATTAAAAGTAATGTTGAACTGACTCATTATGCAATTTCAAATAAGTTAGTTGATTAAAATTAGTTTTTCCCAAAATAAAAAAAAGTGAGGTTTGCGCCTCACTTTTTTTATTCAAATTATTGTTTCTTTTTAAGTTCTTCTAAAGCCATTTTTACCGTTTTATCATCTTTATAAAGTAGTGGATAAAATCCAGTCTCACCCAATAAATTTCTTGAAATATATGCCTTCAGCTGCAGCAACAGAAATCTTTTAGAGATATTGATTTGTCGTGCATTGCTTGCAACTCCTTTATTAGCAGCAAATACCATAAAGTCGCTTAAAAGGTTTTGTCCATCAAGATAGGTCGACATTTGTTGCCAGTTTTTAATAGGTTTAAGCTTGTCCCGGTTTTTATCGCTGTATTGGAAAGCGTATTGGTATAAGAAACCATAGTTAATCACTTTGTTCAGATACGGAGTGTATTCAGAGGTATCACGTGGTACAAAAATATCGGGCATAATGCCACCACCACCATATACTGTTCGGCCGCCTATTGTTTTATATTTCAAGGTTTTGGTGACGTGTATGCTGTCTTTGCTATCTAACTCGCCGTGTTTGTAACGATTAAAAATATCCATTTCATAATCTTCAGCTTTACCTCGTTCGTAAGGTTTCTGAATGCTACGGCCTGAAGGAGTGTAATATCGTGCTACGGTAAGGCGAATGGCGGACTGATCATACAGTTTCATTTGTTGTTGAACCAAACCCTTGCCAAACGAACGACGTCCGATAATTAGTCCACGGTCATTATCCTGAATGGCACCGGAGAAAATCTCACTGGCCGAAGCCGAAAATTCATCAATCAAAACAACTATCGGTTGATTTATACAGCTTCCTTTCCCGTCCGATTTAGCTTCGGACCGGGGATATGATTTTCCTTTTGAATAAACAATCATGCGTCCAGCGGGTAAAAATTCATTTACCATATTAATAGCTTGTTCCATGAATCCACCACTATTTTCGCGCAAATCGATAATATATTTCTTAGCACCCTGATTTCGTAATTTGGCAATAGCGTTCAGAAATTCGGAATACGTTGTATCAGCAAATTTACTGACTTTAATAAAACCAACTCCCGGCTCAATCATATAGGCAATATCCACTGAATTAACAGGAATGTCACCACGGGTAATGCTATAATAAAGAATTTCGTGTGTTCCATGCCGTTTGACCCCAAGTTTTACTTTAGTGCCTTCTTTTCCACGGAGTTTCTTCATCACTTTTTCATTGTTGATTTTTTTACCAACAAAAATGCTGTCGTTCACCTTAACAATACGGTCACCGGCTAATAAACCTACTTTTTCAGAAGGACCACCACTGATAACCGCAACAATCATTATGGTGTCGTTCTGAATATTAAACTGAACACCAATACCACTGAAACTTCCTTCCAACTCGCTATTTACCGCAGCTAAGTCAGCAGCAGGAATGTAAACAGTATGCGGATCAAGCTTCGAGGCAATATCCGTCATTACTTCTTCCGTCGTTTGTTTTACATTTACTGTGTCCACATATTGGGAGTTAATGATGGAAAGCAATTCATCAACTTTGCTGTGTGCCATCATCCCCGATAATCCCGATCCATTTGCTCTTTTCGAAAGCAAATTACCCAATAAAATACCGCAAAGTATTGATATTAATACAATTAAAACTAATGTTAAATTCCTTTTATTCATATTTTATTCAGGTTGAAAAGTTTATAGTTTGAAATGTTTGAGAGTTTATAAAGTTTGAAGAGTTTGAGAGTTTTATGTGGTTTTCAGCATTAATTTGTGTGCTTTTTATTGAATAATTTTATTCATAATCACCCTTTTTCCAAATAGATTATTTCAATCCCAGCACGTTCAAGTAATTCAACGCCATCCATAATGCGATATTGTTCACCATAAACTACCCGTTTTATTCCCGCCTGAATGATTAATTTAGCACATTCAATACAAGGTGATGCGGTGACATATAAGGTTGCATTGTCACTGCTATTGTGCGATCGGGCAACTTTACTTATGGCATTGGCCTCGGCGTGTAAAACGTATGGTTTGGATACATTGTTTTCATCTTCACATTTATTTTCAAATCCCGAAGGGGTTCCGTTGTATCCGTCGGATATTATCATTTTATTTTTTACAAGCAATGCGCCTACTTTTCTACGTTCACAATAAGAATTTTCAGCCCAGATTCGAGCCATACGCATATATCGATTGTCTAAAGATTGTTGTTTTGACATTTTATTCCTAATATTTTTTTTATTCTTGCTTTATACTAATTCTAGCAACTATGTCGATTAAATTCCCGGAAATTCTGAGATTACCGAGTAAAACTGTTGGTCAGTTACCCCAATCTGTTTGCATGCCAATCGGGCAGCTTCCAAATTTTGTAAATTTTGTGCTCCTGAAATTTTTAAAGCAATTTCACCATAACGGGTTATCAGGCAAGTAATTCCATTTCGTATTTCATGTTTGGGGGTGTTGTATGCAAATGGAACAATGTCGCGCCGCAGTTTGGTGGCTATTTCATTTAGATTTTCGTCACCATCAAAATAAATAAGACGACCCTGCACTTCCATTAAATCGGTAAATTTTCGAAACTGCTCAACGTAATTCTTCAAGCTTAAATTTTCTTTAGTCATTTCTGGAGCAATACCTGTAAGAACTGCTATTTGAGGTTTATAGTGATGGAATTTAGGGCATAAATCAATGGCTGAAGTAATATTTTCATCACCTTCAAACACCGCAATACGTGATTCGTAGGAGAGTTTTATGCTATTCTCAAAACCTACTGGTAGAGATTCAATCATGTAATCAGCATCGATTTTCAATATTTTCAACACAAACAGAATTATAGCTGTGGTAGTTGTTTTCCCATAACTTCCGGCTACTACAATCCTTGTTTTGCTTCGTGTTTGCAGGAAAAGATATTCAGGAAAAGAGTAGATTTTCAGTTTCAGTTCTTTTGCCCGGATTAATTCCGGATTATCTTCTTTTACATTCATTCCAAGTATAACAGCGGACAATCCCTTGTGAATTTGCTCAGGAAACCACCCCATTTTTTCGGGCAATAAGCCACTTTTTTGAAGTCTGCTATGCACTGGTTCTAGAATTTCAGTATCCGACCCCGTGAGCTCAAAACTTTGTTTTTTGCAGATAGCAATGGCCAAACTGTGCATAGCTGAACTACCAATAGCAATAAAATGTACTCGATGCATACGCTTGAGAGATGAAAGTTTTTAGCTATTTTTGTGCAAAATATTTATTGAACGCAAATGTACGAAAAAGTTTAATAAGTTCATAAATTCTAAGGAATTACGTACTTTATACACCATTTACTTTACAAACATTATAAACTTTACACTTTCAAATTCAAAAAATCATGCAATTATACAAAATAGAAGCCGGTACTTTTCATGTTGATGGTGGAGCAGCATTTGGTGTTGTTCCAAAAAAAGTATGGCAAAAACGCTATCCTTGCAGTGAAGATAATTATTGTAGGGTTTCAATGCGCTGTTTACTCATCGATACCGGTGAAAAACGAATTTTGGTAGATGCCGGAACAGGAGATAAACAACTGGAGTATTTGAGATATTATGATTTTAAGGGTATTATCAATTTTGATTCCGAGTTGGCTAAAATTGGTTATTCTTGTTCCGATATTACTGATGTTATTTTCACACATTTACATTTCGATCATTGTGGTGGAGCGACCAGGCACAATGCTGATAAAACCAATGTAGAACTGGTTTTTCCGAATGCAATGCATTGGGTTGCAGAGTCGCAATGGCAAAACTTTCTGAATCCGAATGTGCGCGAAGCTGATTCGTATTTCACTGAAAATATGATGCCAATTGAGAAGGCCGGGAAACTAAAACTGGTTGAAAAAAATCAGTTTATTTGTACTGGAGTGGAAGTGCGAATTTACAATGGTCACACCGTTGGGCAGTTGGTGACTTATATCAAAAACGAAAAAAATACATTCGTTTATGTAGGCGATGTGATTCCATTAGCAGCTAATGTGCCCCTGGCCTGGATTTCGGCATACGACATAAATCCAATTGCCGCTATGGCCGAAAAGAAAATACTACTTGATGAAGCTGCTGAAATGAAACAGATAATAATCTTTGAACACGATACTTATACAGAATGTTGCACAGTTGTAGCCCAGTACAATAAGCATAAAGTGGATAAAGTTATGACCTTTAAAATGGCGATAAATCAGTAAGTTTCTATACCGCAAAATACGATTCCAACTCTTTCAGTGTATCGGCATCCGTATTTAAGTCTTTTACAATTTTACCTTTTTCGAGCACAACGATGCGTTTGCAGACTTCAGTCACATGATTCAAATCGTGACTGGAAATAAGCATAGTCATATTTAAACGTGTTTGTAAATCTGTCAGGAAGCGTTTCAACCGGATTTGTGAAGATGGGTCGAGTGCTGTAAATGGCTCGTCGAGAATCAGAATCTTAGGGTCACCAATAAGTGCGGCAGCAATACCGATTTTCTTTTGATTCCCTTTCGAAAAATCGCGGATAAGTTTTTTTGAACCAAGTATTTCGTCGTTGAAAAAATCTTTCATCGATTCCAGGAAAAGTGCCATATCGCCTTCAGATTTATGGTACAGTTTCCCCACGAAACTGAAATATTCTTCGGTTGTCATAAAGTCAATCAGAAAACCTTCATCCAGAAATGAACCGGTTATGGATTTCCATTCGTCATTTCGGACTACCGGTTGATTTTCAATAAGCACTTCACCGTTCGACGGCTCAATCAAATCAAGAATCAAGCGAAAAAAAGTTGTTTTACCCGCACCATTATTCCCTACTAATCCGAAACTTTCACCCTTCGAAACACTTAAATTTGAGATATTTAATACGGTGACGCCGTTGTATATTTTCTGTAAATCTGTAACTTGTATCATTGATTGATGTGTTGATTTGATGATTCGTTATTTTGGAGATCCCTGCTTACTGTTTAGCGCTTACTGTTAACTGCTTACTTGTCACTGTCAACTGTCTCTTAAGTATTTTCTCTGAATCCTTCTGCCAGCTTGTATTTTCGTCGGTTAAACTGATTTACACAAGCATTTAACAAGGGTTTTCGAAGCAAAATTCCGGCTAGTCCTATTATGGATAAAGTCCAGAGAGCAACTGCCAGCGAAAAGAACGAAGAAAGTGTCCAAACAATAAGCATTGGTAAAAACATAATGGGGAAAACAATCAGAAAGCTTTTATAAGTTGTTCCCTGGTAGTTCATTGCTGAGGACTTTGACAGGTCAATCCTTTTATTATTGTAGGTTGATAAATACATAAGTAAATAGATATTTACCCCTACATTGAATAGAAAAGCAGAGAGGTGTAAATACACAATTTTCATCCCGAAATAAAAATAAGGTGTTGTGACTGCAAAACAGATGATATTAAATGCAATCATTAGGTAATAATTAGCCAGCATATAAGTCTTAATCGGAATATTGCGTGTCATCAGACTATCGAAATGCCGGCTATCCCAACTGATTAACCACTGGCCAAACATTAACATAAGAATTCCGGTCATAAACATGGCCACAAAAAACAACATGCCATTGCTTTTAGCATAGACATCATTGGTATAGAACATCAACCCATAGAAAACAAAGAAGCCGGAAACCATCAAAGTGCTTTTTGGACGTTTATGTCTCAGTATCAGCTTTATTTCCATTGAGATAAGCTCGCCTATGATTCCAAATCGCTTCAAAAATGAAAGTTCGGTAGTTGAGGTTTTATTCCCTCTTATTTTACTGTTGAATTTTTCAGGATAATAGTTTTGGTGGAAGAACCATTTGTTCAGGAAAAATGCTGCAATCACCAGTCCCAGTGGAAACCATAAACCGAATGCTCTGAATATAAAAAAGTTGAATAGCGTTTTTGAAAAACTGAAAAGGGAGAATATTTTGAAATATTCCAATGCAGTAACTCCGGCTAAAATAGCAAATAGAACCACAATTGACAATAAGTTAGACCCAAATTTCCGCTTTAAATAAGCCGCTGTCAACGAGTTGAACCAGACCAATAAAACGAAACTCAGCACAAAACGCAAAGCTACAGAACCAGTATAATACGTTGCCACGCCTTTAATGGCAAATGGAATTACCATGAGCAGCAGAAAATAATTAGTCGGACTAAAAAGAGGTTTCAGCAACAGAAAATTAATCAGTGTGGAGCGTTTTATGGGTAATACCTGATAAGGCGGGAGGTCAAAGGTGTTCAGTTGTTGCATAACAAAGCGCAAGGCGAGTCCAAAAAGCAGCAAATAAAGCATAGCACCTTCAAACAGCTCCAGTGGAGTTAAAACGTTATCAGCTTTTTCAAGAATTTTCGTCAGTGTGAAGCCCAATACAAGCAGTATTGCTGCAATATAAAGCGTGAAAAATCCAAGCATTATCGTCACAGCCAGATTCTTGTAAAATCCCTGCGACCGGAAGCTTTTTTTCCATTCCTGTTTTATCAGATCAACTACCAACATATTTTTTAATATCTTATATTACTGCCAACTACAAACTACCATCTATTTATTTTCTTCTTTAAACCAACCGGCATACATGGCATACTGATGAGCTATTTTCCGATTCATTTCATTCGATTGTTCCGGTTCCACATTCTTTACAAACTTAGCCGGAACGCCTGCCCAAAGTGTAAACGGTGGAATTTTGGTATTGCTCAGCACCAATGCACCTGCAGCCACAATAGCACCTTCGCCCACTTCGGAATAATCCAACAACGTGGCGCCCATACCAATCAAAGCGTAATTATTTATTTTAGCTCCATGCACTGTTACATTGTGACCAATAGAAACATAATCGCCAATTTCGACAACCGATTTTTCGTACAAAGTATGCAATACCGAACCATCTTGTATGTTAACGTGATTGCCAATGCGAATGGAATTTACATCTCCACGCAAAACTGCATTAAACCACACACTGCAACCGTCGCCCATGATAACATCGCCTACAACTGTAGCATTTTCAGCTAAGTAGCAATCATTTCCGAATTGCGGATCAAATCCCCGCACCGATTTTATTAATGCCATTTTTTTAAATTTAAGAATGACAAAGATACACGAAATGGCAGAATTACAAAACCCGTAGGTAATATATTTTCCAATAGAAACAAATTTATTACAATCAGTATAAATGATTTTAAACTTTTGGGGATTTAAAAATGTTACAATAATAATTTTTACATTACAATTAATTTAAAAACAAAGAAAATGAGAGCACTTAAAATTATTGGAATCGGATTTGCAATTCTTATTGCATTGGTATTAATTGTTGCACTTTTTGTACCTAAAGAATTTACGTATGAAAAAACGATTGCCATTAATGCCCCAATTGATTCGGTATGGCCGAACACTGGCAGTTTGACTGCAATGGACAAATGGAGTCCGTGGAATGACCATGACCCGAATATGAAAAAAAAATTTACCGGTGTTGATGGTACAGTTGGTGCAAAACAAAGCTGGGATGGTAAAGTGGTTGGGGTTGGCAGTCAGACTATTACTAATGTACAGAAACCAACTTTATTCGAGACCAGTCTCGATTTTAAAACGCCTCGGGAGAGTCATGGGAAAGGTTACGTAAAGTTGCTTGCTGATGGAAATACGACCAAAGCAACCTGGGGTATGAGTGGTGGTATGCCTTATCCGTTCAATATTATGATTTTGTTTATGAATATGGAGAAATCTATGGGCAAAGACTGGGATTTAGGACTTTCACGATTGAAGAAGTTGAGTGAAAAATAAATTCAATCCATTCCATACAAAAAAGATTCTCTTTGGGGAATCTTTTTTGTATGGAATGGTAGGAACTTTTCAGTTTAATTTGCTAAATTTGTCCTTCTGAATATAAACAACAATTTACTGAATGAATAAGCCTTTTAAAATAATTAAAATTACACAGGATTTTGTCGAGAATATCCGTTTAAAGCGTGAACCTGCTCATTTTCATGATTTTGAGGAATTGATTATTGTTACCGAAGGTAGTCTGGAACATTATATTGATTTTCAGGTGGAAGTGATTCAGGCTCCTGCAGCCAGTTACATAGCGATGGGCAAAATGCATCGGGTAGTTGAACGTGACGATTTACGTGGTTGGGTTATAAATTACAATAACGAATTTATTCCGGATTCAAAGCTTAATTTTTATTCAAATTTTATGACATCATCCAGCGTACCGCTCGGTGTTGTAGGTTCTAACGATAAATATATCAACCTGTGTGAAATGATACATACGGAGTCAGAGCAGGAAAATTCGGATATGACTACCATTCGACATCTGAGTTCTGCATTAATTTCCATGATTGAGTCTGAGCGCAAGCACAATATTCAAATTGAAAGTACCGCTAAGGCAACACAAATAGCTACATTTACTAATTTCCTGCGAATACTGGAAGAGAATTTTCGTCGGGATAAAGGTGTAACCTTTTATGCCGAAAAAATGAATATGTCGGAACGTAATCTAAATATTATTTGTAAGAATAATTTCCAAAAGAGCGTTTCCGAAATTATTGAAACCCGAAAACTCATAGAAGCCAAAAATCTGCTGATTCATACTGAAAAAACTATCTCGGAGATAGGCTACGAGCTCGGTTACAATGAGAAATCATACTTTACGCGTGTTTTTCGCAACAAACTTTCCGTCACTCCTACCGTATTTCGTGAGATGACCCGCACGATTATTTCCTAAAAGTACCACTCTTCTTCTTAAAAGTGTAACTGCCGGCTATTTCGGTGGTGGTATCTTTGCATCAGAATAATCAAAACAAATTTATACTCAATTTAAAAACAAAAATCAAATGAAAAAGCTAAGTATCGTTGCCCTGGTTGCAACACTTTTTATCTCGTCAATGGCAAGTGCAGGTAACAACAATTCTGCAAGTCAAAAGGAAATTGCCGCCTTACGCGCAGAGATTAAAACGCTGACTGCAGGCAATGCGCAGGTGGCACAGTACCTTCAAAAGTTTGATACGCTCGACTTCACCGTTTTCAGCAATCAGCAATGGGTACGTTTGCACGAAAGTCATGCGAAAGACATTAAAGTAAACTGGCCCGATGGACATTTCACAATTGGAATTGAAAAACACATTTCGGATTTGAAATATATGTTTATTTATGCCCCAAACACACAGATTAAAGAACACCCCATTCGTTTCGGTTCAGGAAATATGACTTGTGTAACAGGCGTAATGACTGGAACTTTCACGCAGCCAATGCCAATTAGTGAAGGCAAATTTATACAACCAACCGGTAAATCGTTCAGCCTGCCGATGTGTACTGTTGGGATATGGAGAGATGCTGTAATGGTTGAGGAATATCTTTTCTGGGACAATCAGACCTATATGAACCAATTAGGTTTAGGTAAATAATTTCTCTAATTACAACAATACTAACTATTTAAAAACTAAAAGATGGAACCAATTATTGCTAAAAAAGGGCCTTTTGCTGTAGAGCTGGAAGCTGGTAAAAATTATCACTGGTGTACATGTGGTAAAAGTGCCAATCAACCATTTTGCGATGGATCGCATAAAGGAACAGGACTGACTCCTATGTCGTTCACACCTGAAAAATCGGGGACTGCTTATTTGTGTGGATGCAAACATTCCAAAAATCCACCTTATTGCGATGGGTCACATCATGCATTGTAAGTGATTTTTTGACAAAGATTTACTGAAAATATGACCTCTGACAAACAAATCAAAGGTCATATTGTTTTTTAGTTATATGATTCAAAAAAAACTTTCAAAATGAATCGAAAACAATTTTTGCAAACATTCGGTCTGTTTGCTTTTGCAGGCTCAACATTAAATCACAAATTATTAAACAAAATGATTGAAAATAAAAATACCATTCCCCGTATGCCCGTGCTGTTTGTCGGACACGGTAGCCCTATGTATGCCATTGAAGAAAATGAGTTTGTGCAAACCTGGCGAAATCTGGGTGAAGAACTTCCGAAACCAAAGGCAATTATTGCCGTTTCAGCGCACTGGGAAACCCGTGGAACGCAGGTCACAGCCATGCAGCATCCCCAGACTATTCACGATTTTGGTGGATTTCCGCAAGAGTTATATGCAGTGCAATATCCTGCACCGGGGAATCCTGAATTGGCAAAAGAAGCTATAGAAACTATTAAAGGAACACCGATCTTGCCGGACGAAAAATGGGGGCTCGACCACGGAACATGGAGCGTAATCCGCCGTATTTACCCAAAGGCCGATATTCCGGTTATTCAACTGAGTCTGGATTATCATAAAACTCCCCAGCAGCATTACGAACTGGCAAAAGAATTGGCTGACTTTCGCAAAAAGGGCGTGATGATTGTAGGAAGCGGAAATATCGTTCATAACCTGCGTCAGGTTGCCTGGGATAAACCTGATGATGAAGAATATGGTCACGACTGGGCTATTGAGGCCAATGAGTTAATTAAGAAACTGATTTTGGAGAATAATCACAAAGCGTTGATTAACTATAAATCGTTAGGTTCTGCTGTTCAATTGGCAGCCCCCTCGCCCGATCACTTTTTACCTTTGCTGTATGCGATAGCATTGAAACGGGATGAGGAGGAAATTTCATTTTTCAACGATAAAGCAGTAATGGGTTCGTTGACGATGACATCAGTCAGAATTGGTTAAGCGTTTAAATCAATTATCAATTCAACAAATATACTGCTAAATCTAATCAAACAAAAACATATATTTGTTATTTAGATGTACAATTTTGATAATTATAATATCTTGCGCTTAAAATAGTAAATTCAAAATCGTAAATATTAAACTAGTTGCCCCAAAGCTCGCCAATAACTCTTGGGAAATGTTCATATTCAAGTGCATGAACTTTATCCGCAATCATATCGGCTGTATCGGTTGGAAAAACAGGACACTTTGCCTGAAAAATAATGTTCCCTTCGTCGTAACGAGCATTTACATAATGAATAGTAATTCCCGATTCAGTATCGCCGGAAGTAGCTACAGCTTCGTGAACGTGATGACCGTACATTCCTTTGCCTCCATATTTTGGGAGTAAAGCCGGATGAATATTGATAATTTTATCAGGGAAAGCATTAATCAATACCTCCGGCACTTTAAGCAGAAATCCGGCAAGAACGATGCAATCAATACTATTTTCAATTAATAAATCAAGGATTGGAATACCGTTTACAAAGTCTTCGCGCGAAAAAGTAAACGAAGGTATGTTAAGATTTCGGGCTCGTTCGTGAACAAAGGCATCTTTTTTGTTCGAAATGATAAGCGGAAACTCAAATTTAGAATCATTCAAAAAAACACGAATAATGTTTTCAGCGTTAGAGCCTGAACCGGAAGCAAAAAGAGCTATTTTTAGGGGCATTTAGTTCTGTTTAAATCTGCACAATTGTAAGTTGTTTGTGCAAAAATAACAATTTTTATCATCAAAAACGAGGTTATTTCGATAAATTTTGTTTCCTTTGCACCGCAAAATTATAAAACAATTTCTATTTATCAACTTAAAAACAAAAATTATGTCAGAAGTAGAAGCTAAAGTAAAAGCAATTATCGTAGACAAATTAGGCGTAGAAGAATCGGATGTAGTAGCAGCTGCTAGTTTCACAAATGATCTTGGTGCTGATTCATTAGACACTGTAGAATTGATTATGGAATTCGAAAAAGAATTCGGTATTTCTATTCCAGACGAACAAGCTGAAAAAATTGGTACAGTAGGCGACGCTATCGCTCATATCGAAGCTTTACAAAAATAATTTATTCCACGATTTAATTATGGAATTGAAAAGAGTTGTAGTAACAGGTTTAGGTACAGTTTCTCCTCTTGGTTTGTCCGTTTCTGAAACATGGGCAAACGTACTTGAGGGTAAGAGTGGTGCCGGGCCTATTACTCATTTCGATGCTTCTAAGTTTAAAACGCAGTTTGCTTGCGAGGTAAAAGGTTTTGATCCGTCAATATACTTCGATCGTAAAGAAGCCCGCAAATTGGACCTTTATGCCCAGTATGCAATTGCTGCCGCTAAAGAAGCTATCGAAAACTGTGGGGTGGATTTAGAATCTGTAGATAAAGACGAGATTGGAGTTATTTTCGCTGCCGGAATTGGTGGTATTCAAACTTTTGAACAAGAAATTGGATATTACTATTCTCATGAGGAACAAGGACCAAAGTTTAATCCGTTTTTCATTCCCAAGATGATTTCGGATATTGCAGCGGGACAAATTTCTATTATGTATGGCTTTCGCGGACCAAATTTCTCAACAACTTCGGCCTGTGCTTCGTCAACGAATGCACTTGTAGATGCGTTTAATTACATTCGCCTAGGCAAAGCAAATATGTTTGTTGCCGGTGGAGCTGAAGCAACAATTACTCCTGGTGGAGTTGGAGGATTTAATGCGATGACAGCTTTGTCAACACGCAACGATGAACCAACTGCAGCATCTCGTCCGTTCAGTAAAAGCCGTGATGGTTTTGTGATGGGCGAAGGATCTGCCTGTGTAATTCTAGAAGAACTTGAACATGCCCTTGCGCGTGGTGCTAATATTCTTTGCGAAGTTGTAGGTGGTGGAATGTCGGCAGATGCATACCATCTTACAGCAACCCATCCAGATGGATTGGGAGCTAAACTAGTAATGAAGAGAGCATTGAAAGATGCTGGAATGAATCCTGAAGAAATTGATTATATTAATGTTCACGGAACATCTACACCGGTTGGAGACATCTCCGAATCGAAAGCCATTAAGGAAGTGTTTGGTGACCATGCATATAAACTCAATATCAGTTCGACGAAATCCATGACCGGTCACCTTTTAGGTGCTGCAGGCGCTATCGAGGCCATCTTTACTATTTTATCAGTTGTAAATGATATCGTACCTCCAACCATTAACTTCACTGAAGGTGATGAAGATGAGGACATTGATTACAATCTTAATTTTACTTTTAATAAGGCACAAAAACGCACTGTTAATGCAGCTCTTTCCAATACTTTTGGATTTGGCGGTCATAATGCAAGCGTGATTGTAAAAAAATATGTAAAATAACTTGTGATTAACTATCTAATTAAAAAAATAAGGCTCCTTTCGAATGCTCGAAAAGAGCCTTATTTTTTATTTAAGCAAGTGTTGGGCTTTTATCCCGACAAAATTGAATACTACCAGCTGGCCGTTCGCCACAAATCGGTTTCCATTCCTACCGAAAAAGGTCATAATCTGAGTAATGAACGGCTGGAATTCCTGGGCGATGCGGTGCTTAATTCTGTAGTTACAGACATTTTATATAATCGTTTTGAAATAGAACAAGAAGGGTTTCTAACGAATACACGATCTAAAATTGTCAAAAGGGATTCACTGAACCAGCTTGCGGTAAAAATCGGGTTGGATAAATTGGTGAAAGTAACCAAATACGTAAACGCCAATACCAATAATAACATTTACGGGAATGCACTGGAGGCGCTCATGGGAGCCATCTATCTGGATTATGGTTACAAACAGTGTAAGAAGTTTATTGAAAACCGTTTATTCAGTTCGTTTATTAATTTGGATGAAATTACAGGAAATGAAGTGAATTTTAAATCGAAACTGATAGAATGGTGCCAGAAAAACCGTGTAGAACCAGATTTTATTTTGGTTCAGGATACACTACAAAATGCTAATAAGCATGAATTTCTAACTCGACTTGAAATAGCTGGCAACATTGTTTGTGAAGCCACCGGTAGCAGTAAAAAGGAATCTCAGCAGAATGTATCCCGTATAGCATATCAGTTGATTAGTTCAAACATTGATTTTTTGAAAGAACTTAGTCCTGGTGAAACAGAAAAGTCAGCTACTTCTGCAATTGAAAACCAACCGGAAGAAATTCCTGTTTCATCCGAATAATTTTAGACTAATATCTCCTCATTGCACATTTTTAAGTAATTTGTGTTCAATTCTCGTGTATTTTTGTACCTTTGTAATCAAGTTAATCTTTTCAACTAATAAAAAATGAGACGTGTATGAAAAATCTTCATTTTTCACAATCAGTTTTTGCACAGGCAAAAAAATATGGAAAAAAACCGGCAATGTATTTCCGCGAAAATGTTTCAGATGAATGGAGCCATATTTCGTGGGCAGGTTTTGGACATCAAGTTTCAGCAATTGCAAAGGCATTACTCGAATTAGGTGTTGTTGAACAACAACGAATTGCCCAGTTTTCGCAGAATAAAATGGAAAACCTGATTGTCGATTTTGCACTTTACAATATAAGGGCAGCTATGGTACCTATTTATGCTACTTCAACAACTCCTCAGGTTGAGTATATTGTGAACGATGCCGAAATTGAGATAATGTTCGTAGGAAATCAGGATCAATACAATATTGCATACGACGTTCTACAAGATTCAAAGCACCTTAAAAAGATCATTGTATTCGACAAAACAGTTGTATTTACGGAAAAAGAAAATACAATGTATTTTGCGGATTTTCTTCTCTTAGGCTTAGAATCATCCAAACATTTTGAAGTTCAACAACGTCAAAGCGAGTTGACAGACAGTGATTTAGCCTGTATATTATATACTTCCGGCACAACAGGAAATCCGAAAGGAGCTATGTTGCTCCATTCAAATTTCGATGAAGCCATGACTTCCAATACTTCGCGTCTGACGAGTATAACCGACAAAGATATTTCAATAGCATTTCTTCCCCTATCGCATGTTTTTGAACGAACATGGTGCTATTTGTGCATTTTTAAAGGTGTAACAATCTACATAAACCTGAATCCCACTGAAATTCAACAAACGATCAAAGATGTGCATCCGACTTTGATGTGCGCTGTTCCACGTTTTTGGGAAAAAGTATATTCCGGCGTTCAGGAAAATATATCAAAGTTTTCACCCTTAATGAAAGGAATTGTGACCTGGGCTATCGCCATAGGATATAAGCATAATCTTGATTATCTAAGGATTGGCAAAAAACCGGACTTGTATTTACAACTGAGATATGCTTTTGCCGATAAATTGATATTTTCAAAAGTAAAACGCACTTTAGGAATTGAAAATGCAAATTTACTTCCTACTGCAGGGGCAAAATTATCTGACGAAATTTTAGTATTTTTCCGTAGTATAGGTGTTCCAATTACTTATGGTTATGGGCTAACTGAAACTACAGCTACTGTATCATGTTTTGAGTACACAGGATTTGAAGTTGGGACAGTAGGTACAATTATGCCAGAATTGGAAATCAGAATAGGTGAGGACAGCGAAATTCAATTAAAGGGAAAAACGATTTTCCCCGGTTATTTCAATAAACCTGATGCCAATGCAGCTTCATTCACGGAAGATGGATGGTTTAAAACCGGTGATGCAGGATATTTAAAAGGTAGTGCAATAGTAATGACTGAACGAATAAAAGATTTATTCAAAACATCGAATGGAAAATATATTGCACCTCAGGAAATTGAAACCCGCCTTGGTGTGGATAAGTACATTGAACAAGTAGCTGTAGTAGGCGATGAACGCAACTACGTGACTGCAATTATTGCACCATCCATTACAGCATTGGAGGAATATGCTAAGAAAAATAAGATT
>JBAWXD010000054.1:0-18644 GCA_037144275.1 Paludibacter sp.
GCTCACCATCAAACTTTGTCCTCCCAGTGAACATATTTCCACTTCTTTTACATCGCTTCCACTAACAAAGATTGAAGAAACCGCCGGATTAGGATAAACCGAATACAATTTTTCCATTTCTACTTCATTAATAGCTGTGTTCACCGGTGCCCATGCTAAGCTAATATTTGCAAATCCAATTGTGGCTGTTACAGCTGCATTTGAAACAGCAGGACCTTTAACAAAAGTTCCGCTATATTTTATATTACCCTGAACTGAACTTCCACCTGAAGTAGCTTCAACAATTATAAAATTAACTGTATATGTTCCATCTGGGTCAGATGCTACGGAAGCAGTACGACCCCAGTATACATTTTTACCCGTAACCCAGGCCGACGATTTTACAGTTGCTCCAGTAACTCCATCGGTAGTTCCAATAAATTTAGTAGTAGTTGTAGTCATTGTTTTCCCAATTAAGTTCCACCAAACTGTTAGGTAGCTACTCGCACTTGAATTTGAATTGGAAGTTTGATATACCAGGGTATTAACTAAAGCTGCCGATGAATTAGTGATATAAATTGCATCAGCATATTCAGTTTGGGAACTTATGGTTTTTGTAGAATAAGTAACTGTAAGTGTTCCAGCAGTCTGTGAAAACAAACTAAAAGAAGATACTAATAAGACAAAGGGTAGAAGATTTTTTTTCATAAATCACATTTTTATATTTAGTACTAATATATAATCATTTTATTTTTTAATACTACAAAAGTAATAGCATAACTTATATAATCCATAATGAAATCGGTTAATTATTAATAAATATACTAAACTTCTTATTAATTTGCATAAAAAATCCGCTCATTCAAATCCAGAAGTACTTGAATGAGCGGACTAAAAGTCTATTTTTGTGCTGTTTAGCGCTTCTGAATCTTTTTTACAACTGAACCATTTTTAGTTGTGATTAATGCCAGATAATTTCCTTTTGGAAGTGAACTTATGTTTACATGTTGTTCGTTGCTGGTCATTAAAATCTGACCGTTAAGTGCACAAATCTGTACCTCTTTCACATTCTCCCCGCTTACATAAATTGACGATATAGCCGGATTTGGATAAACAGAATAATATTTTTCCATTTCCACATCGTTAATGGCTGTGTTAACAGGAACCCAAGCTAATGTTATATTTGTAAAATTTGTAGCTACTGTTCCGGTTATAGTAACTGGAGTTGGTCCTTTGGCAAAGGTCCAACTTGAATAAGCTTCATCCGGGTCATCTGATATATCACACCAAACTGTATAATTTCCATCTGCTACTACGGTTCCAGCAGTATTTTTACCATCCCATTTATCGCATGTTAAAGTGCTCCATGTACTACTACTTATTGTTGCACCTGTTGAAATAACACCGGTAATATTACTTCCTGCAGCAACCCATTGTTTTAAATGGCTTTTATCCCCACTAGTTGACTTTAAAAGTGTTTTTACAAATGTAGTTGTACTGGCAGTTGTACTATTCGTAATAAAAATTGCCTGGATATGGGCTCCGGTAACTACACCAGCTTTAACAGTTGTTACGGTAAAAGTTAGTGTTCCGGCCGTATTCGCAGCAAATAAACTAAAAGAACATAATAATAAGATAATTGGGAAGAGAATTTTTTTCATTGGTGAGTTTTTTAAAGTAAATAAAATATTTAATTAAGTAATAATGTATTCTGTTCAAAATTCAAAAATTCTATACAAAAATATAGAAATAAATTGGTAAACCAAAAAAATATTGTTAATGTTCCTTAACAGTAAAGATATCGCTATTTTTCAGATGCAAAAATAATTCAAATAAATCCTTAGATATATAAAATTCGTTCATAAAACTACTGGATTCAATCAATTTTGTTCAAAAGGAAAAAAGAATTATTGATTTATCCAATTAAAAGCTGGGATAAAGTGTTGGGATATTAATCTACTGGATTTTTTGTCATGATTCCTGGCACATAATTTTTGAGTTCTTTACTGTCAGATTGCCTAAGAGCTAAAAAGTGGACGATTAAATGATGATTTTCCATTTTTTAATCTAGAGTACAAAAATAGATGTGAATTTTAAATACTTATTACAAAATTGAGTCAAATGATTATACTTTTTTGAACAGACTCAGTTATTAAAAAAGGAATCATTTATTCCATTGCTTTAAACAAACGAGAAACGCAGCATATTAAAGTAATTTTTAATATACTGCGTTTTTACGTACTTCAAGTACCAATTAATCTAGAGTTTATTCAACTACATTCGGTTTTTCAAGTCCGTAACCCATTTTCTTGTCTTCGGCTTTCAGCAGGAATGCAAAGCCAATTGCTAATACACCAAAACAAGCAAAAATAAGCATCGGAATGGTATAATTGTATTGAGTGAGATGTTGTTCTTTTCCGTCCACTACTTTGGTAATTGTGCCAATAATACAGTATTTGTCAAGTACTGCACCAATTAGTAACGGAACAAGCATTAACCCCCAGTTCTGAACCCAAAAAATCATGGCATAAGCTGTACCTAGCTTGCTGTGAGGGATAATTTTAGCAACCGATGGCCACATTGCCGAAGGAACCAATGAAAATGCAACTCCCAGCACCATGACTAATCCGATGGCAATCGGGAAACTGTTGAGTGACGGAATAGAAAATAATAAATGTACGCAAACCAATAAAACAGAGCCTAGTATCATAATCGACGCTGCTTTTCCTTTTTTGTCAGAAATGCCACCGAAAAGCGGTGTGAGTAATAAAGCACTAAATGGAAGCAAAGCTGGAATATAGCCAGCGAAAGAGTCTGTTACAGAGAATTTCTGTACAATCAGGTTTGTTGCAAATTTGATAAACGGGAAAACAGCTGAATAAAAAAGTACACACAAAATGGCAATATACCAGAATGCACGGTTTGAAGCAATTTCTTTAATATCGGCGAATTTGAATTCTTCTTCAGCTTCAACGCCGGCAGCAGTTTCTTCTTTGTCCAACCTTTTGTCAATCACAGTAAAGAATATATACACCAACAATCCGATACAAAGCAATAAGATAGATAAAAGTACCGGTGAGCTTACATCTTTTGTCAGATTATAAAGCGGTTTTGGAGTAAACATAGCCAATGCAGTTCCAATACGACCAGTAGAGGTATTGAGTCCGATGGCCAGTGCCATTTCTTTTCCTCTGAACCAGCGAACTACTGCTTTGTTGGCAGAAATCCCGAACATTTCGCAACCCACACCAAAAATACCAAAGCCCAACCCTGCCATTAATGCAGAAGTTGGTGTATAACCCAAAATTTGCCATGAACCAATTGTCAGTTCTGTAGATCCGGTAAAATGACCTGAAATAGCCCAATATTTTATACCTGCACCTATCAGCATTATGCCGATAGCCAGAATTCCGGTAAAACGTGTTCCTAATTTGTCAAGTATCATTCCGCTGAAAACCAGCATCAGTAAAAATACATTGAACCAGCCATAACCACTTGTAAATAAACCGTAATCGGTTGCCGACCAGTGTAAGTTACTTTGTAAGTCCTGCTGCAATGGAGCCATAGCGTCAGTAAGGTAATACATGCACATCATAGTAAAGGAGACCAGTACAAGCACTGTCCAACGGGCTGTTTTCGATTCGCGAAGCGAAGAAGAAATTTTCTCTGTCATAAACTATTTAATTAATTAAGTGTTTTTAATCTGAAACCCTGAAAATCTTCATTTTTAAAATTACGGCTGCAAATCTACTCAAAAAATTCATTTCTTTTGTCAAACTGACAAAATTACCGGATTATAATGTGAAATTTAGTTCGGTATAGTTTTTGAAATCAAAATTGTGGGTTTATAAATCCCCTTTATTATTATTTTTTAATTATTACTTGTACATTAAATCGCTATATTTGTATCATTAAATCGAGGAGAACCAATATATGACAATCAACTATTCAGAACAATTACATAATGTCCTGTTATACAGTTCGCAAGAGGCAGAACGCTTAGGGAATAATTATATCGGACCGGAACATCTATTATTAGGCATTTTACGTAACGGAAGTGGAAGAGCTATCGATATTTTAAACCTGTCGCATGTAAGCATATCTAAAATAAAACAAAGCATTGAAAGCCAGATTCGTACCGATTTGGAACCTTCTGGAGCAGAACTTCCTGCATTAAAAAGTACAGAGCGCATTAAGAAAATAATGGAGCTTGAAACCCGTTCATTATCGCTTGAAACGGCTGATACTGAGCATTTATTGTTAGCCATTCTGAAAGAAAAAAATAATTTAGCGGGGGATATTCTGAATGCTGAAAGTCTGACTTATGATCAGGTAAAAGCCTTGATAGAAGCGCCTCATGATATGCCCTTCATGGGTTCGGGTTTTCAGGATGAAGATGAAGAAGATGATGATCCGCGAAAAAAACATAAATCAAATCCGTCGTCAGGAACTGGTGCAAAACAAAGCGATACACCTGCATTGGATACATTTGGAACTGATATTACCAAAGCGGCATTGGAAAA
This sequence comes from Paludibacter sp., assembly GCA_037144275.1. Lineage (GTDB taxonomy): Bacteria > Bacteroidota > Bacteroidia > Bacteroidales > Paludibacteraceae > Paludibacter. Next base: position 4,503 of record JBAWXD010000054.1, read on the forward strand.
TCGTCTCGATCCGATTGTCGGTCGAGTAAAAGAAATAGAACGGCTGGCTCAGATTCTGAGTCGTCGGAAGAAAAATAATCCGGTATTGATTGGTGATCCCGGTGTTGGTAAATCGGCTATTGTTGAAGGCTTGGCATTGCGCATTATTCAACGTCGTGTTTCACGTGTGTTGTTCGACAAACGCGTTGTTTCCCTCGATATGGCTTCGATTGTAGCCGGTACAAAATACCGCGGACAATTTGAGGAACGTATAAAAGCTATATTGAACGAATTACAAAAAAACCCGGATGTAATTCTGTTTATCGATGAAATTCATACCATCGTAGGAGCAGGTGGAGCACCTGGTTCGCTGGATGCTGCTAATATGCTTAAACCGGCTTTGGCTCGGGGGGAAATTCAATGTGTGGGTGCAACTACACTCGACGAGTATCGTCAGAGTATTGAAAAAGATGGTGCGCTTGAACGTCGTTTTCAGAAAGTTATGGTTGATCCAACTACTGCCGATGAAACCCTCGAAATTCTTACCAATATTCAGGATCGTTACGAATATCACCACAATGTGCGTTATACGCCCGATGCTATCAAAGCCTGTGTACGACTCACCGACCGGTATATTACCGACCGTTGTTTCCCTGACAAGGCAATAGATGCCTTAGACGAAGCTGGTTCACGGGTGCATATAGGCACCGTTTCAGTTCCGGTTGAAATAGAGGTTCTTGAAAAACAAATAGAAGATTTGAAGAAAGAAAAATTAAAAGTTCTTTCGGAACAAAAATACGAGTTAGCAGGTCCAATCCGAGACCACGAAAAACAATTGCAATATCAGCTCGAAGATGCAGTAAAACGTTGGGAAGAAGAAGCCCAACAACACCCTGAAACCGTTGATGAAGAACAAGTTGCCGAAGTTGTGGCTATGATGTCGGGTATTCCTGTTCAGCGCATTGCTCAGGCCGAAGGATTGAAACTACGTCAAATGAAAGAAGCTTTACAGGGCAAAGTGATTGGGCAGGATGAAGCGGTGAATAAAATTGTGAAAGCTATTCAGCGTAATCGCATAGGACTGAAAGATCCAAGCAAACCTATTGGATCGTTTATTTTTCTAGGTCCTACAGGTGTTGGTAAAACACATTTGGCCAAGATTTTAGCTGAATTTTTGTTTGATAGTTCAGATGCACTTATTCGGGTGGATATGAGTGAATATATGGAGAAATTCAGTGTTTCACGACTGATTGGAGCTCCTCCCGGATATGTCGGTTACGAAGAAGGTGGTCAGTTAACCGAAAAGGTGCGTCGTAAACCCTATTCGATAATTCTGCTCGATGAAATTGAAAAAGCCCATCCTGATGTGTTTAATATTTTGTTACAGGTTATGGACGAAGGCCGCCTGACTGACAGTTTAGGTCGTCGTATTGATTTCAAAAATACAATAATCATTATGACTTCCAACGTGGGAACACGTCAGTTGAAGGATTTTGGTAAAGGAGTTGGTTTCACCACTTCAAACACCACAGAATCAGATTCAGAATTTTCGCGAGGTGTGATTCAAAAAGCACTTAATCGTACGTTTGCTCCTGAATTTCTGAACCGTGTGGATGAAGTGATAATGTTTGACCAATTGAGTAAAGAATCTATTCGTTCTATTATTGATCTGGAATTGAAAGGCTTATTTGGTCGTGTAACAACCATGGGTTATAAACTTGAGTTGACTAACGAGGCTAAAGACTATATTGCTGATAAAGGCTACGATGTTCAGTTTGGTGCTCGTCCACTGAAACGGGCTATTCAACGTTACCTGGAAGATGGGCTGGCTGATATAGTGCTAGCAGGAGAGCTGGAAGCAGGAGATACAATTCTGATGGACTTAGATGCTGAAACCAGCGAGATAAAGGCTCATATTGTGAAACCAACAACTGAAATTAGTTTATAATTGGTAGTTTATAGTTAATATAAATCCCTGCTATTTATAATTAGCAGGGATTTTCTATTCCTTTCCTTTCGATAGATAATCCAGAATCAGATTTCTATCTTCATCTGTGATTTTAGCTTTTGGTTGCATCTTCTCGAGTGCATCTTTCCATCCTTCCCTGTTGAATTTTTCAGGTAAACGAAGCGTATGGCATGAACCACATTTGCTTACATAAATTTCCCGACCTTTTTTCAAATCTTCGATATTGGATGTGCTAGGTATATTTTCCTTAGTTGGCGTATAAAGTGGGCTGGAGCAAGATACAAAACTGATTAGCAGAATCAATAATGATATTCTGATTTCAGATGGCCACAGAAAATAGCAAACGACATTGAAGTTTTTCAAATTCGTCAAGATTTAAAGAGTTAAGTGTTGTTCCTTTAATAGAAGTAACCTGCGGCATAATCGTGAAGTTAACCCAGAACTTTTCTTGAGAATACGAAAAACCGAGTCCAGAATACAACGCACTGTGTTTTAAATCACCCTCAACAAATACATTCTGAAAGGAGTTTTCAAATGTCAGGTGAAAATGTGGGTTCAATTCATAAGCCAATGACACATTAAAATCAGCTTTTCCTTCTTTTTCCCACACATTGTTTATTGCAGGTGTGATTTCCAATTCGTAGCCGGCATTGGCTGCTAAATCGAATAATCCCAATTTTTTATCCACAATTACTTTTCCTTCAATGTCATACTCTGTGGTTCCTATTTCGTATTCACCGTAAAGTGCTAATCCAAGTGGGTCAGCAACCGGATCAGACAGTTTGTATTTCCATTCGTTAGAAAAACTGATTTCGTGTTCGGTGTTTAAAACAGAATTTAAAGGCTCGGTAATGGATGTGATATTAAGATAAAACGAAGTTTGAAAATTCTTACCAAGTCCTATTTCCACCTCTGTGCGATTATCGAGACGGGCGAAGTAATCAATTTTACCTGTACGATAAGTGTTATAGATTTCAAGCTCATGCTGACCTTTGTTTAAAACGGCACTCTGATAAGTATAGGTAAATAATCTATCCTGTGCAAAAATAGCAGTAACCATCATCATGGATGCCACAATACTAATGCCTTTTCTAAAATTCATGTTCTAAGTGTTATTGATTTTGCAGTCAAAACACTGAAAAGGCCGTCATTGTTGGGGTTTGGAATGAAATTAAGAGTTAAATGCGTTAATCAAAGTCTTCGGGTAACGCCGAAAGTTGGAACACTTTCGTGTTTGAAACGGTTCACAGCGGTCACTACAAAGGTGTATAGTCCACCAAAGCGTTTATCTAATTCCCTTAAATCGATGCAGTTTTCGGTGGTACGTGCTACGATATTGGCCGGGTCATTCAGGTCACCTACCTTGCGACCTTTGAAGGCATATACCACATAGTAAGCTGTCTGACAGCCACCTTCTTCGTTCAATTCATCCCAAATAAGGTAAGCATCTTTTCCATCCCGCAGAATTTTCACATTTTGTGGTTGTGCCGGTGTTTCACCTTCTATGTTTCTGTTTACAGGACAAATGGCAGGATATTTATAGTAATTCTTTTGCAGGCTATCGTTGAGGTTCTGTTTGTTTTTCAAAAACGGTTTGGCACTGAAAAATACAGCTCCATCAATTAGTGGAAAGCGTTTATTCATATTCAACTGTCGGCACAATTCATTTCCATTTCGCCAGGCAGGATTTGCTTCGGATGATCCAAGTTGTGAGGCATAAAGCCCAATATACAGGTTTTTTCCAAATGAATTATCACTCCACCATTTTGCCAATACTTCATAATCGGCTACTTTTTTGCCAATTTCCCAGTAAAGTTGTGGAACCACGTAGTCGATCGTACCTTCTTTGAGCCATTTCAGAATGTCAGCATATAAATCATCGTAATTTTGTACTCCGGCACGGGTGGCAGAACCGCTTGCATCCACATTATCGTTGCGCCACACACCAAAAGGTGAAATGCCGAATTCAACCCACGGTTTCAGTTCTTTTATGGTATGTTGCAGTTCTGAAATTACCATGTTAACGTTATTCCTACGCCAGTCATTCTTTTGATTGGGTGCATATCCACGTGGATTTTTTCGGAAAGTTGTCTCATCCGGAAATTCCTCATTGGCAACACGATATGGATAGAAATAATCGTCGAAATGAACTGCATCCACATCATAACGTTCCACCACATCTTCCACTACACGGTTTAGAAACTCACGTGTTTCGTCTAATCCCGGATCGAAATAATATTTATCACCATACTTTACAAAAAGGTCTTTATTTTTGAAATAGAGATGATTTTTATTCAGAACATTCAGGTTGTCAGAGTTGGTTACACGGTAGGGATTCAACCAGGCGTGTACTTCAATGCAGCGTTTGTGGGCTTCAGTAATAATGAATTGCAAGGGATCATAATACGGGTTTGGTTTTTGTCCTTGCTTTCCGGTGAGCCAATGCGACCAGGGTTCAATGGCAGAAGGATAAAAGGCATCAGCAGTTGGTCTGATTTGAAGGATTATAGCGTTGATATTATTCTTGACTAATCCATCCAACATAGTGCGCATTTCGTCACGTTGGGCTTTCGATGTGAGGTTTCGCTGACTTGGCCAGTCGATATTGGCAACGGTAGCAACCCATACAGCTCTGAATTCGCGTTTGGAATGTTGAGCCGAAAGTGCCGACAGAATGAGAATTAATGAAAGAAGTATATAGATTCTTTTTGTCATGAAATTGTATTGTTGGAATACAAAAGTAGCTAAATTTCACACATATAGCAACCTGAATGGGATTATTTAAGAACATTTCCTCAAAAATATTGTTTACAAAGGAAAAACAAGTAATTTTGTAGCATGAACAATCAAAATTATAATTCCGTGAAAAAGCAACTCAAAATAGCTTTGGTAGCCCACGACAGACGCAAAGCCGACATGGTTGAATGGGCCGTTTTTAATGCAGATATGTTGGCTAAACATCAGCTAATATGCACCGGAACTACAGGTAGTTTGATTCAGCAAGCGCTGAAAGATAAAGGTGTGGAAGTAGATATTACCTGTATGAATTCAGGTCCGCTGGGTGGTGATGCTGAAATTGCAGCACTGGTAGTGCGTAAACAGATAAATCTGGCAGTTTTCCTAATTGATGACCTGAATGCTCAACCACACGAAGCCGATATTCAAATGCTTTTGCGCCAATGTCGTGTTCATAATGTACCTATTGCCTGTAATAGATATAGTGCTGATCTGATGATTACAAGTAGCTTGTGGGATAACGACGAATATGTGCCAAGCGAACCACGTTATATAAAGTTTGATCGGGAGATTTAATTAAGGAGTCAATGTCTAAAATGTTTTTTATACTATAGACATTATGACTTTTATCATCCTACGCAAAGAACATGTTTTCAATTCTTTGCGTTTCTTTTTTTGTGTTCAACTTTGCATATTTCAACGTATTTGTAATTATAAATTATTATTTTTGAAGGCTGAAGTTATTAGATTTAAAGATTAATCCTTAACTATTTTATAATGAAACGAATAATATTATTCTCTTGTATTCTCCTTATCGTATTAAATGTTATCAGCCAATCGACCAACGACATGGTTGCATCGGTGGTTAATCAACAAGTTGCAAAGGGAATTGTCGTAGATAGTACCAAAATCAAAGCTGAACTATTGACCAAACGACATTTAAAACACAAAAAATTTATTCAGGCTGCTGATACGCTTTCCAAAAGTGATTATTTGTTGAGTATTGACCGTGTAAATGATAATCTTATTGATATTCGTGACAGCGCTAAACTCGGTTTTGAAATTGTTAATGTAAAACAACAGATTGACGATGTTACTAAGGATTATAACCGAATGCAATTAAACTTCCGCGAACGTCATATTCGGATGAGCGTGAAAAATCTGACGCTTTATAAGACCTTTGCAACTGATTTGGATGATGAAAATGACCGAATTATGGACCATCTTCAAAAATTATATCTAAGAGTTTATCATGCAAAACTCAGAGTAAAAACTGTTTTGAAAGATTCCATTTTTAAGAAAATGTATGCAGACAGCCTGCTTAGAAACAATTTCGAATATAAACTACTTGCAGTTGAACATAAATGGAGCGGAACGGATAGTATTACGAAGTTAAATATTGATAGCATTAATATGTTGAAAATTAAGGCGGTTGATAATTCAATCAACCTGACTAATATGATGAGCCGCCTAGACCGAAAACTCGAAAAAGCCAATACTCAACTTTACGGACAGGAGTTGAATAGTCTGTGGGACATTCTACCAAACGACTCGGTTAACAAAACTGTCAGTTTATTTGACAGTGAAAAGAAAGCTGTTTCTTTTTATGTAAGCCAAACCTGGCAACAACAGCTTTTTGCGTTGGTTTGCGGACTATTGCTCTTTGTATGGCTGTTTACAAAGCGGAAGTTGTTGAAAACCATTCGGCAACAAAATGAAAAGTATGAGTTTTTGAATTTGAAATACCTTTCTAACCATCCTGTTTTATCGATTCTGGTAATTATACTTTGTTTAATGCCTTTTTTCGATGCGTACGCACCAAGCTCTTACGTTGCCATTGAATATATATTATTACTTTCAGTCGCTTCGGTTATTCTATTCAAAAGTGGTGAACCCTCATTGCGATTTGACTGGTTAGTCTTAGGGATATTATTTATGGTTGATGTGCTGACCTATCTTCTGGCAGAGCCTACTTTCATTACCCGAGTTTGGATGTTAGTCCTACAAACTACAGTTATAGTATTTACATTCCGCTACTATCATAAAATTACTAAAGAAATGGCTTATTCCAACTGGATAAAAGCTGCTTCTATTACAGGAATGTTACTTTCAATGTCTGCCATAATTGCTAATCTTTTCGGACGTTTCACACTTTCTTCTTTTCTGGGAACCACTGGTATTTTTGCTTTGACACTGGCTGTGATACTCGTTCTTTTTGTTCAATCCATATTGGAAATATTGGTGGTTCAACTTCTTAGCAGCCGTTTAAAGAAAGGTGTTGACAAACCGTTTGATTGTTCGGTGGTGATTAGTAAAATAAAAATGCCGATACTTATTTTAGCTGCTATTCTATGGCTAATTGTGTTAGCTTCCAGTTTAAATGCCTATCATAGCATTAGCAGTTTCACGGTTGATGCTTTGACTGATACGCGAACCATTGGTAGTATTTCGTTTAAATTGATCAGTGTGTTGATGTTCTTTGTAATTATCTGGTTTGCACATATTTTGCAGCGCTTACTTAGTTTTCTGTTCGGTGAAACGGGCATTGATAACGAAGACATGACAACAATTAACAAAGGACAACATTCCCGCTTACTTATTACCCGCCTGTTAGTTTTGATTGGTGGTTATTTACTTGCTATAGCTGCTTCAGGGCTGCCAATTGATAAACTCACCTTTCTGCTCGGTGCGTTGGGTGTTGGTATTGGTATGGGCTTGCAGAACGTAGTAAACAACTTTGTGTCGGGTATTATACTTATTTTTGATGGTTCGTTGCAAATTGGCGACGAAATTGAAGTAAGTGGTCAGGCCGGTAAAGTGAAGGAAATTGGTTTGCGTGCCAGTACGCTTAATACGGCCGATGGTGCAGAAGTGATTATCCCAAATGGTAATATCCTTTCGCAAAACATTGTGAACTGGACATTCAGCAATGACCAGAAACGCGTGACAATAGAATTCTCACTGAAAGGAGCTGAACTTGATGCAAACCTGATAAATGAAATAATCAATGAAACTATCAAGAATATTCCGCACGTTGTAGAAAAACGCAAACCGGTGATATTGTATAATAAAGTAACAGCAGAAGGCTGCAGCTTGACTGTGCGTTTCTGGAGCACTATCAGCAAAGCAGATACGGTAAAAAGTCATGCTATGTTGCATCTTAATGCTGCTTTTGCAGGAAAGAACATAGGCTTTGGATAATTATACTTGGCTAAAAATCAAATTAAATGCGAATTGGATTGACCGATTTGCATTTTTTTTGTCGTTATTAATATGATAGGTTTTGTTTGATGCTGCAGTATGTTTTTAACTGATCCAGCAACAAGTATTCCCATATATTTCAATATTTCTTCCCCAATATAAGAATATGTATTTCCCTTTACTGTAATATCTTATATCCGATACTGCAATATATCATATCCGCCACAGTAATGTGTCTTATAAAGAATAGCACAATGTACTATCTTTGAGTGCGTTTCAGCACAGCGAAAAAAAGTCCCGACACAAATGCCGGAACTTTTTAAACGATTTATTCAAACTATCAAACTATTATAAATCGGTAATTACAGTATGTTTAGGTACTAACACTTTCATAATAGACCAGGCAATAAGGTAAGCCAATGCACAGGTGGTGAACATAATCCCATAAGCCACAGATACATTCGTTGAAATAAGGTGTCTGGCTTGTTCAAACATTGCGGTATTAGTTGGATCAACCATCACTTCTTTCAGGTTGTCAATCTTTATTTTTTCCAGTGGAATAGACTGAGTGGCTTTAATCAACCCTTCTTTACTGGCTTGCATAATGCCTATGATGCGGTATTTATCTTCCAAGCCTCCGGCTAGTAACTGAACCAAAACACCACCTAAACCTCCGGCAGCAGCACCGATTCCGGTAACTGAACCAACTGCTTTTTTAGGAAACATGTCCGATACAGTGGTAAATAAGTTAGCCGACCAGGCTTGATGTGCAGCTCCGGCAATACTGATAATGGCAACAGCCGCTACAATACCATATCCCCCAGCAACCCACTGAGTGCTTACAAGCAGAAGAGGAGCAAAGGCAATCATTAATAGGGCCGTCATACGCGCTCTGTAAGTTTGCCATCCTTTGTTCATAAAGGTCATTGGAATTGAACCACCATAAACTGACCCAATAATGGCAATACCATACACGATAAAGGTTGAAATCATTACGGTGTGCTTGGTTTCTACCGGACTCATACCCACGCAGAATTGCTGTTTAATGTAGGTTGGTAACCAGAACAACAGGAACCACCAGATACCATCAGTCATAAATTTACCGGCCACAAAAGCCCATGTTTGCTTGTAAGTAAGCATTTTGTACCAGGGAACTTTTACTTTTGGAGCAGTTGCGTCTAGTGTAGGAGCAGCTTCATCATCTGCATGAATATAATCGTATTCCCCCTGATTTATTTTGCCTTTTTCAAGCATAAACTTAGGTGTGTTATACAATTTACTCCAGAAGAATAACCAAAGAAAACCAATTAGTCCGGTGATAAGAAATGCCATTTGCCAGCCGTGAAAAATACCCAGAAACAGACCATTTCCTTCGTTAGGATTCCAGGCAGCAAGTATAACAGGAATAATCAAAGCACAAATCATAGCTCCTATATTGGAACCTGAATTGAAAATTCCGGTAGCCAGTGCGCGTTCTTTCTTTGGAAACCATTCTGCAACAGTTTTGATGGAAGCAGGGAAGTTGCCTGATTCACCACCACCAAATACCCCTCTGGCAGCAATTTGACCGAAAAGTCCTTTTCCCATAAATGCACTTGCCATACCGGCCAACGACCATATAATAAGTGAAGCTGCCAGTCCGATTTTTGTTCCGATTTTGTCGATAATAAATCCGGCAAATAAAGTGAAACCAGCATAGAATGCAGTAAAAACAGAAGTTAAGATGGAAAAATCAGTCGATGACCATCCAAAACCATCGGTAGAACAAAAATAATCTTTCAGATAACCGATTACATTTCTGTCCATGTAATTGATTGTGGTTGAAAAAAGAAGTAAACTGACGATGGTCCAACGGTAACCCGTCATTTTTTCTGCTGTTGATTTTGACATAAAATTTTAATTTAAGGATTAATGATAAATTGTTAATGATAAATAATAAATAAAAGTCTTTAACTGTTAACTATCAAATGTAAACTACTAACTATTATTTAATTTTCTGAATGATTGCGAGCGCATCGCTGCAAAGTTTGCTAATTCCTGCCCAGTCGCCAGCCTTCATCATGTCCGCAGGGAAAAGGTTTGAACCCATTCCCACACAGGTAACGCCAGCATCGAACCAGCTTTTCAGATTAGCTTCTTCCGGTTTTACACCACCGGTCACCATCAGGTTAGACCAGGGCATGGGAGCTTTAAGTCCTTTTACAAAACCTGTTCCTAACACATCTCCCGGGAACACTTTGCAAATATCGCAACCAGCTTCCTGAGCAAAACCCACTTCGGTAACCGAGCCACAACCCGGTGCATACGGAATAAGGCGACGATTAGCCACTTTAGCTACTTCCGGATTGAAAAGTGGACCAACAATAAAGTTAGCACCCATTTGAATGTATAAAGCTGCAGTTGGAGCATCCACAATGGAACCAATACCCATTATCATTTCAGGGCATTCTTTTGTTGCATATTTCACAAGGTCGCGGAATACTTCGTGTGCAAAATCACCACGGTTGGTAAATTCAAACGCACGCACACCACCTTCGTAACAAGCTTTTACTATTTTTTTTGAAACTTCTATATCGCTATTGTAGAAAACAGGAACCATGCCGGTTTCTTTCATAGCTGTCATTACTTCAATTTTACTGAATCTCATTTTTTTATGTACAATTTAAAGATTTACAATTTACAATTGGTAGAAAAGATTTTCTGCAATTTAATTTTACAGTTATTTTTATTTAAGATTTTAAGATTTACGATTGTCTTAAGATATTATGATTTATACAATTTACTTATCAAAACCAATTGTAAATTGTACATTTTTAAATTGTACATCTCATTATCTTTGCACTCTTCCGCTCGAATCACCACCGCACAAGGCTTCAACTTCTTCGATTGAAACCAGATTGAAGTCGCCGTTAACCGTGTGTTTTAAAGCCGAAGCTGCAACTGCAAATTCGAGTGCTTCACCCTGATTTGGTTTGGTCAACAGTCCGTGTATAACACCACCGGAGAACGAGTCGCCACCACCAACACGGTCGATAATTGGGTCAATATCGTAACGTTTTGAGGTGTAGAATTCTTTTCCATCATAAATCATAGCTTTCCAACCGTTGTGAGTGGCTGAGAATGATTCGCGCAAGGTTGAAATTACGTATTTGAAATCAAATTCCTGAGCCATTTGAGTAAAAATGCCTTTGTAGCCTTCAGCATCGGTATGTCCGCCTTCCACATCTGAATCGGGTTTAAAACCTAAGCAAAGTTCAGCATCTTCTTCGTTTCCGATACATACATCTACATATTGCATCAAAGGACGCATGATTGATTGCGCTTTTTCCTTAGTCCAGAGTTTTTTGCGGAAGTTTAAATCAACAGAGACAGTAACACCGTTGCGTTTTGCAGCTTCACAAGCCAATTTTGTCAATTCTGCGGCTGAATCTGAGATTGCAGGAGTAATTCCCGACCAGTGAAACCAATCGGCTCCTTTCATGATGGTATCAAAATCGAAATCAGAAGCGGTTGCTTCTGCAATTGATGAGTGAGCGCGGTCATAAATAACTTTACTTGGGCGCATGGATGCTCCTGTTTCCAGATAATAAATGCCAACACGATCGCCACCACGGGCAATAAAATCAGTTTTTACGCCATATTTGCGCAAAGCATTTACGGCGGATTGGCCTATTTCATGTTTAGGCAATTTTGATACAAAATAAGCTTTGTGGCCGTAGTTTGCACAGCTCACAGCAACATTTGCTTCTCCACCTCCATAAACAACATCAAATATATCCGATTGAACAAAACGCGTGTTGCCTGGAGTTGATAGTCGGAGCATAATTTCTCCTAATGTTACAATTTTTTTACTCATTGTTTTCTTTTTTGTTAGTAATATTTGTTGGTTTTTAATTGGTTGACCAAAAGTAATACTTTTTTTTTAATTGTGAGACAAATATAGTTCATCTTTAAGTAATTTTTAGTACAAAAAATGACGCCTTTTGTGCAAAAAATGACAAACTTTTAAAAATTAAACCACAATAGAAATTTTTAAGCACTTTTGTGGTTCAATATACATATTTTTTAGAAATTGAAGAATGTTTTTGCATTATTGTAACTGATATCTTCCACCATTTTGCCAATAAATTTCATTTCCTGATGAGGGAGCAAACCGTTCTCAACATCATTCCCAATTAAATTACACAAGGTGCGTCGAAAATACTCGTGACGAGGGTAGGAGAGGAAGCTTCGCGAATCAGTAAGCATACCTACGAATCGGCTTAATAAGCCAAGAACCGAAAGTGAGTTCATCTGTTTTTCCATCCCGTCTTTTTGGTCTAAGAACCACCATCCCGAACCGAACTGAATTTTTCCTGCAACTGAACCATCCTGAAAGTTTCCAATCATTGTAGCAATCATCTCATTATCGGCCGGATTCAAATTGTATAAAATCGTTTTTGTCAATTTATTTTGAGAATCAAGTCGGTTCAAAAATTTTGATAAAGCTTTGGCTGTATTAAATGTACCAATAGAATCAAATCCGGTATCAGGACCTAATTGATTGAATAAGCGAGAGTTGTTGTTGCGAATAGTTCCATAATGGAATTGTTGTGTCCATCCTTTTTCCCAATCCATTTCAGCAAAAATAACCATCATTGCTGATTTAAATTTTAGTATTTCAGTGTGGGACAATTCGTTTCCAGCAAAAACTTTATTGAAAATTTCCTTGATTTCGGTATCTGTATAGTCTTCGGCATAGAATTCTTCTATTCCATGGTCGGAAAGTTTACAACCCTGTTCGGCAAAGAAATCCTGACGTTTGCGAAGGGCCAAAATCATATCTTCGAAAGTTGAAATTGAAATTTCTGAAATTTTTGCCAGTTGCTCAACATAATTGCGGAAATTTGCAGAGCTTTCTACAGCCATAGCTTTATCCGGACGCCAGGTTGGAAGCATTTTAATTTCAAAACCATCCTGGCGGGTTTTAATATGATGTTCCAGGGTATCAATCGGATCGTCGGTTGTACAAACGGCTTCAACATTGTATTTACGCATTAAATTTCGAGCTGAATATTCCGGAGTTTGAAGCTTGGCAGTGCATTCATCATAAATTTCACGAGCTGTGGCTGGCGAAAGCAACTTATCGATGCCAAAAGCAGTTTTTAATTCTAAATGTGTCCAGTGATAAAGTGGATTGCGCATAGTATAGGGCACGGTTTCAGCCCATTTCTCGAATTTTTCCCAGTCCGATGTATTTTTCCCTGTAATGTATTCTTCCTTAATTCCATTGGTACGCATAGCACGCCATTTATAATGATCACCACCCAACCATGCTTCTGTAAGTGTTTTAAACTGATGGTCGTTTGCCACCATCGAAGGCACTAAGTGACAATGATAGTCAATAATTGGTTGTTTTGAAGCGTGTTCGTGATATAATTTTTGAGCCGTTTCGGTTTGAAGAATAAAATTCTTGTCTAAAAAGTTTTTCATTTTGTTGCTATTAAATGTGTTATGATTTGAAACCTTACTTATTTATCCTGTTGAAAGTGAAAACTTAACAAATTTTGTCGTTGAATTTTTAAAAAACAAAGAACTGAACTTCCATTATATTCAATTTGAGAGGATTTGTAATATTGCTTGTTTAACTATTCCAATAAATCGAAAACTTAACAATTATGTTAATTCATTGATTATCATAAATATATGCATAAATCTAATGCTTTTTTTGATTTCCGTGTTCGCCCACGAAGATACAACAATTTTTATTAATACAAAATATTGACCTGTTTTTTTGTTTTTTCGGATTACAAAATATGAAAAATCAAGGTTTAGAGTCTTGTTAAAAATCAAGTTCAAAAAATACTTCTCAAAAAACACACAATATTAAATATAGGAAGGGTGAAATTTGTTGAGTTTTTTGAATGAGAATAGTAGTGCACAGTGACATTTGTTTAGTTGAATATCCCGGATATTTTAAATGCAGATGGAGCAAAACATAAAGTATCACTCTCATTAACAATATTCTGACTAATCGATATGATTAATAACTTCGGCAGTTAAATAGGGAGTTCAACTCTCACTTGCGTTCCTTCACCTACTTTACTGTTAATCTCCAAAATGCCATTATGCATTTTGGCCAGTTCTTTCATCCCAATTAAACCAAACGAATCTGCTCGTCCGCAGTTATTTATATCAAAACCAACTCCATTGTCAATGATTTCAAGTATCAATTTGTGGGTATTAGTTGTAAGTTGAACTATAACCGACGTAGCCAT
>JBAWXD010000055.1:0-18332 GCA_037144275.1 Paludibacter sp.
ATAGCTGTTCAGCAATTTAATGATTTTTCTTCGGGTTGCATTATAGCCCGGAGTATAATCCGTTGGCGAAGTATTTTCCAGGTAGACTTTTAATTCCTGTGTAAAATCGGGTTGTTTCATACAAATTTTATAGAGTAATTTCATGGATAAAACCTGTGCAGAAACATCAATTTTTGGAAAAATCATCCAATCAAACAACTTATTAATCAATTCAACGGGCACTTCATCGGGTAATCCTAAATTATTCAGCAGACAGAGATATCCCCTACGAATTCCGTGATGATTTAGCAGGAGTAAAGCATCTGCTATTCTAAGAATATGTTCAGTAGTGAAAAGTTGTGGGTATTTTCGGCTTACTTTGTCGCAAACCCAACCGGCTCGCCAGGCTATATCGGTATCTTCATCGAAAATTAGAGAAAAGAAATCCTCAAAATCATCCGGATTACTGATTAGCAATTGGACTATAGTTTCAATATATCCAATGGATGCCGGATTTTTAAGTTGTAAGCGGTAATTCATGAATAGTTTACTGTTGACAATTAATCGGAGTAACAACTAAACATCTAACTAAATTAGAACAGAGTGACTGAGATTCACTCTGTTCTAATTTAGTTCATTTTATTCCACAATTTTCTTCATGGCAGTCATGGCAGCACGCAATTCAGCTCCGCAAATTTCGATAGAGTGATTGCGGATAGCAGCGTTTACTTTTACCAGTTCGAAATTGTCAACATGTCCGGTTTTACCTGTATTGAAGTTTTTACCAATTACGTTGGTATCAATTTTCTTCATAAAATCAGCCAACAATGGTTTGCAGGCATGATCGAACAAATAGCAACCATATTCAGCAGTATCGGAAATAACGCGGTTCATTTCGAACAGTTTTTTGCGGGCAATGGTATTGGCAATCAGCGGAGTTTCGTGCAACGATTCGTAGTAAGCCGATTCGTTTTTGATACCCGAGCAAGTCATGGTTTCGTAAGCCAACTCAACACCCGATTTCACGAAAGCAACCATCAACACAGCGTTGTCGAAATATTCCTGTTCGGAGATTTCTACATCGCCGGCCGGAGTTTTTTCGAAAGCAGTTTCGCCGGTAGCAGCGCGCCATGCCAACAGGTTCTTGTCGCCGGCAGCCCAGTCTTCCATCATGGTTTTTGAGAATTCAGCCGACAAAATATCGTCCATGTGTTTGATAAACAGCGGACGCATAATGTCTTTCAGTTCTTCCGACAGTTTGAAAGCTTCAATTTTAGCCGGATTCGACAAACGATCCATCATATTAGTAATACCACCAATTTTCAGGGCTTCGGTAATTGTTTCCCAACCGTACTGAACGAGTTTTGAAGCGTAACCTGCATCAATTCCTTTTTCAATCATTTTGTTGAACGAGAGAATTGAACCGGTTTGCAACAAACCGCAAAGAATAGTTTGCTCGCCCATTAAATCAGATTTCACTTCGGCAACGAACGACGAAAGCAATACACCGGCTTTGTGACCACCTGTACCCACGCAATAAGCTTTTGCAATTTCCAGACCGTCGCCTTTAGGATCATTGTCAGCATGAACTGCAATCAGCGTAGGAACACCGAAACCGCGAAGGTATTCGGCACGTACTTCGGAAGCTGGCGATTTTGGAGCAATCATCACAACTGTAATGTCTTTGCGAATCTGAGTGCCTTCTTCCACGATGTTGAAACCGTGGGAATACGACAAACAAGCACCTTTTTTCATCAACGGCACCACAGCATTAACCACTGAAGTGTGTTGTTTATCAGGAGCAAGGTTCGAAACTAAATCGGCTGTAGGAACCAATTCTTCGAAAGTACCCACTTTGAAGCCATTTTCGGTAGCATTTACAAAGGAAGCACGTTTGTTGTCGATAGCTTCCTGACGCAAAGCGTAAGAAACGTCCAACCCGCTGTCGCGCATGTTTTGACCCTGAGCCAAACCCTGAGCACCACAACCGATAATCACGATTTTCTTTCCAATAAGTTTTTTAACTCCATCAGCGAATTCGCTGCTCTGCATAAAATCACATTTTCCTAGTTCCTGAACTTTCAGGCGGTGAGGTAGTGAACTGAAATAATTTGCCATTTTTAAATGATTTTGGCTCCCTAAATCCCCCAAAGAGGGACTTTCATGAGCGTTTTATAATTTTATTTTAATAATTACATTTTAAATTCCTCCCCTTCGGGAAGGTTAGGAGGGGCTTTAAAAAACAACCCTTGCCCTGCAGGCAGTTTTATCATCTTTGCTTATTTCGAAACGAAAATCTCCTGGAGCAATTTCCTGACGAATAATTTCAACAAAATCGTCGAAAAAGACCTCGTTCATAAAATTGAATTCAAAGCGTTTCACCTTACATTTCTTATAACAGTTCAATGAAAAGCAATCACTTACCCATTGTATGTAGCGCATACTACTCACATGACCGTTTATGTCAATATCGCTGTATTTCACTTTGAAACCATCGTATTCATCCCCATCAACAGCATCCAACTTTATTGGTTTTTCTATCAAACCCGGTTCGTTCGATGCAAATTGATGAATGCCTTCCAAGGTTAGTAAATCTTTAGCACGACGTGTATTCAAGTCTAGCATAACCCAGTTGGAACAAGCATTTCCGACAATCTCGTTTTTCGAATCTCGAATTGTGAAATTACGGGTTGTACTGGCACGTCCCACTTCCTCAATCCATGTTTCTACTTGTACATCTTCATATTGTTGCGGAAACCGATTCATTTCAACAGCAAAGCGGGTTAATACCCATGTACATTGCTTTTCGTTGAGGAAACGAATTCCAAAACCATTATCATCCGCATTGTAACCGGCTGTTGTCAACAGGATATTGGCCAAGGCCGACATAGTTACATTATATTGAAAATCTACATCTTGCGGCTGAACCCGAAAAGAATATGTTTTCCTGTATGACATGTTTAATCTGATTTTTAAAGGCTCAAAATTACTTATTTTTTTTCGAATTTTTGCTGAATACTCTCTAACATATCGCTCAATCGTTCCACTTTAGATCGGGTAATAGCCACGCGACCTGAACGGATAAACTGCAATACGCCAATTGATTCGCTTAATTCTTCAAACATTTGCTGTGTTTCTTGGTAATGTCCTGCCTTTTGTAAAACGGCATAATCAGGAGTCATTTCGAGTATGCGGATATGGTATTTGCGAACCAGCTCTTCGATTGACCCAAGTCCAAGCAATTTTTCAGTCGATACCTTATACAGAGCAATTTCCTGAAAAACAAGATCTTCGTCGGTGTTGTAATAAGCTTTCAGAATGTCGACTCGTTTGTCAATCTGTTTTACTACTTTCGAGACAACATCTTCATTTGTAAGAACAGTGATGGTAAATTTATGAATGCCTTTCAGAGCCGATGGAGAAACAGAAAGTGTTTCAATATTGATAGCACGACGGGTAAAAATAATGGTTATCTGACCCAGCAAACCTACTGAATTTTCAGAAAAAACGGTGATGGTATATAGTTTATTTTCCATATGAAGCCCCCTCTAACTCCCCCAAAAGGGGAGAACCGTGAGAAGTTACGGATTTTAAGTATTTGTAAAAATTGTATTTAGTTGATATATTTATCTTTAAGTCCCCTATCGGGGGATTTATGGGGCTTTATTCTAAAATTATATTAGTTACAGTTGCTCCTGCAGGCATCATAGGATAAACCATACCTTTTTTCTCAACATTTACAACCAACAAATAAGGTTTGTCGTCTTTCAACATATCGGTAATAGCCGCATCCAGTTCTTCACGTTTATGAACTTCTGTACCGTCGATGCGATATGCTTTGGCAATAGCAATAAAATCTGGGTTTTGCATTTCGGTAAAGGAATAACGCTCTTCGAAAAACATTTCCTGCCACTGACGTACCATTCCAAGGAAGTGGTTATTCAGAATAATCATTTTCACGCCAATCTGTTCCTGCATAATAGTTCCAAGTTCCTGAATGGTCATTTGGAAACCACCATCACCGGCAAACATACAAACGGTACGTTCGGGAGCACCCATTTTTGCACCCATAGCAGCCGGAATTCCGAATCCCATCGTTCCCAAACCGCCTGAGGTAACCATGCTTCGGGTTTTGGTATAATTAAAATAACGTGCAGCCATCATTTGGTTTTGACCAACATCTGTTACCAGAATAGCTTCATTATTCGTTGCATGTGTGATTTTATGAATGACCTCACCCATAGTCAATTCACCCGATTCAGGATGGACTTCACGTTGAATAACTTTTTCAAACTCCAGTGTTTCAAATTCTTTGAAAGATTCAATCCACTCAGTATGTTTTGCCGGATTTAATTTGGCAGTTATAGCAGGTAAAGTTTCTTTCGTTGTACCCAAAACCGGGGCATCGGGCTTCACATTTTTACCAATTTCAGCGGCATCAATATCTAAATGAATAATTTTAGCCTGTTTGGCATAGGTATTTAAATCACCGGTTACACGGTCGTCGAAACGCATTCCAATAGCAATTAACACATCACATTCGTTGGTTTTTTTATTTGGAGCAACGTTTCCGTGCATTCCTAAAAATCCTTTGTTCAAATGAAAGTCAGTTGGCATAGCCGAAGATCCTAACAATGTCCAGGCAGCAGGAATATCGGCCTTTTCAAGAAATTCTAACAATTCCTTTTCTGCATTTCCCAGAATAACTCCCTGTCCAACCAGTGCAAAAGGTTTTTTAGCTCCATTTATCAATGCAGCAGCTGCTTCAATCTGCGAAGGTTGAACTTCGGGTATTGGCAAATAACTGCGAATAAAAGTACAGGGTTTATATTCAAATTCTACTTCCTGAATCTGCGCGTTTTTGGCAAAATCCAACACTACCGGTCCCGGGCGACCACTGCGTGCAATATAAAAAGCACGTGCTACAGCCCAGGCAATATCTTCCGGGCGACGAATCTGATATGCCCATTTAGTAATCGGTTGTGTGATACCAACCACATCAATTTCCTGAAAAGCATCGGTTCCCAACAAAGCTGCACCAACCTGACCGGTGATAACCACCATAGGCGTACTATCGAGCATGGCATCTGCAATACCGGTAACAGCATTTGTTGCAGCCGGTCCTGAAGTTACCAAAGCAACTCCAACTTTACCCGAAACACGCGCGTAACCCTGTGCAGCATGTGTTGCACCTTGTTCGTGACGGGTAAGAATATGATTTATATGTTTATCGTAATCAAATAGTGCATCGAAAACGGGCATAATTGCTCCGCCCGGATACCCGAAAATGGTATCAACACCTTCTTCTATAAGCGCCTGCATAAAAGCATGAGCGCCGGTTATTTTATTGTTCATATAAGCCCCCTCAATCCCCCAAAGGGGGAATTTTAGTTAGTTTTAATTGTTTATGTATTTTTCAAATTTCATCCAGCCCATTCTTAAGTCCCCCTTTGGGGGATTTAGGGGGCTTCAGTCTATCATTCTCACAGCACCTTTATCGGCAGAACTTACCATGCTTGCATAAGCTCTCAGTGCTTTTGAGACAATTCTATTTCTATCTTTCGGTTTAAATGCATCGTTGCCACGCGCTAATTCTGCTTCGCGACGTTTTTGCAATTCTTCCTCACTTACTTTCACATTTATACTGCGGTTTGGAATATCAATTTCAATAATATCACCATCCACAATTAATCCGATATTTCCACCCGAAGCAGCTTCAGGAGAAACATGTCCGATAGATAATCCGGAAGTTCCACCAGAAAAACGACCATCGGTAATCAACGCACAAGCAGCACCAAGATGTTTCGATTTGATATACGATGTCGGATAAAGCATTTCCTGCATTCCCGGTCCGCCTTTTGGGCCTTCGTGTGTAATCACCACCACATCGCCGGCAACAACTTTTCCGCTCAGAATTCCGGTACATGCACTGTCTTGCGACGTAAATACTTTGGCTGGTCCGCTGAACTTCCAGATACTTTCGTCAACACCTGCGGTCTTTATAACGCTTCCATCTTGTGCAATGTTCCCTTTAAGAATACCTAATCCACCATCTTTTGTATAAGCATGTTCTACACTACGAATACAACCTCCGACTCGATCACCATCCAATTCAGGATATTGAACACTCTGAGAGCCCATTACCAGATTAAAACGGTGTGCCGGAGCACTTTTATAAATTTCAATGGCTTTGGCAGTAACTGTAGGAGCCGTAATATCATAGTATTCAATAGCTTGTCCCAAAGTCAATCCGTCAACGCGACAAACCGATTTGTTTAGCAAACCACCTTTGCTTAATTCTGCCAGAATTCCAAGAATACCACCGGCACGGTTTACATCCTGAATATGATATTTCTGTGAATTGGGAGCAACTTTACATAAACACGGAGTAACACGAGAAAGTTTATCCATATCGTCCATTGTCAGTTCTACTTCTGCTTCGTGAGCAATGGCCAAAATATGAAGAACCGTATTGGTTGAACCACCCATGGCAATATCCAGGGTCATAGCATTTAAAAATGCTTCACGCGTGGCAATAGATCGTGGTAAAACAGAATCATCACCTCCGAAATAATATTTATTAGCGTTGTCAACAATCAATTTAGCAGCATCAACAAAGAGTTGAGTGCGGTTAGAATGCGTAGCAACGATAGTTCCGTTACCCGGCAAAGCCAAACCAATTGCTTCGTTCAGACAGTTCATCGAGTTTGCAGTAAACATTCCCGAGCATGAACCACAAGTTGGACACGCAGCATTTTCAATTTTCTTTACCTGCTCATCCGACACACTTTCGTCGGCTGATTGCACCATAGCATCCACTAAATCAAGATGTTTTCCATCCAATTCACCGGCTTCCATTGGACCGCCCGACACAAATACACAGGGAATATTCAATCGCATGGCAGCCATCAGCATCCCGGGAGTAATTTTATCGCAGTTACTGATGCAAACCATGGCATCTGCCTTATGTGCATTCACCATATATTCAACACTATCGGCAATCAAATCGCGCGATGGCAATGAATAAAGCATTCCATCATGACCCATGGCAATTCCATCGTCGATGGCAATGGTATTAAATTCGGCTGCAAAGCAACCCAGTTTTTCTATTTCAGCCTTTACTTTCTGACCTATATCGTGCAAATGAACATGACCCGGAACAAATTGTGTAAACGAATTTACGATAGCAATAATGGGTTTTCCCATTTGTTTATCGGTCATTCCATTGGCACGCCACAATGAACGCGCGCCTGCCATTCTACGACCTCCTGTGCTGGTTGCACTACGTAATTCCTGTTTCATAACGCCAAACCCCTAAAAGGGGATTTTTATTAGTTAATATTATTGAAATTCTCTTCTATTTTCCCTGTTCCTCTTCAGGGGTGGGTAATAAAAAACCTTTCTCCGTTATGGTGAGAAAGGTTTTTTATATTTACATTCATTTATATAGCAACCATCTCACTTTTGATTTATGACCAAAAGAGATACGACAAGAACAGTATAAATGCATTGAAAATTCATTATCATTCTATAATTTGCTGCAAAGTTACACGAAGTTTTCGAAATTTCAAAATAGTTTAATAGAAATAATTGTTATTTTTAGTCAAATTGATAGATTATTGGCTCATAATCTTTGAATAAATTATTATTCGACACAAAATAGGAATTTAAGCTGCTAATGCGTTATATAAAAAACATATTCAGAAAAATATAAACTACCGAAAAAGTATAATGACGACAAAATTATATTATTTTTGCATGCAATTTTTAATTTACCATGAACGAAAAAGACTTTCATTATATCAATCATATTAACTCCCCCATTGATTTAAAAGCAGTCAAACGCAATGAACTTCCATTGGTATGTGAAGAGCTCAGACAGTTTATCATTGACGAAGTTTCAAAAAATCCGGGTCATTTGGGTTCAAGTCTCGGTGTAGTTGAGCTTTCAGTGGCACTTCATTATGTTTTTAACACACCATACGATCGTATCGTATGGGATGTGGGTCATCAGGCTTATGGGCATAAAATTCTGACCGGTCGACGTGATCAGTTTCATACCAACAGACAGTTTAAAGGACTTTGCGGTTTCCCTACACCAAAAGAAAGTGAATATGATGCCTTCGGTGTCGGTCATTCTTCCACTTCCATTTCCGCAGGATTAGGTATGTCAGTAGCATCCTTGCTAAAAGCAGAGCCCAAGCGTCAGGTTGTAGCTGTAATCGGTGATGGCGCAATGACCGGCGGATTGGCTTTTGAGGGGCTGAATAATGCTTCGATGAGCAAAAATAACATGTTGATTATTCTGAACGATAATCAAATGGCAATAGATCCAATTCAGGGTGGGTTTACGCAATACCTTGTTGATATTACGACTTCCCGGACTTATAATAAAATCCGCTATAAGACCTACAATTTAATGAAGAAAATTGGGTTGATAAACGAAAGAGGAAGAGACCGGATTATTAGTTTCAACAATACTGTAAAAGCAGCGCTATCAAAACAACATAATATTTTTGAGGGATTGAATATTCGCTATTTTGGGCCGATTGATGGGCACGATGTGGATGAACTTGTTCGTATTATGTCGGAAATCAAGAAATTTAACGGACCAAAAGTGCTGCATATCATCACTAAAAAAGGAAAGGGCTACGAGCCTGCTGAAAATTCGGCTACCGAATGGCATGCTCCCGGATTATTTAATGTGGAAACCGGTGAACGAAAGAATTGCACAAGTTCTGACCCCACTCCGCCACTTTTTCAGGATGTATTTGGAAAAACATTACTTAAACTTGCGTTGAAAAATGATAAGATAGTAGCCATAACACCCGCTATGCCAAGCGGTTGTTCCATGACTATTATGCAAAAAGAATTGCCTCACCGTGTTTTCGACGTAGGAATTGCCGAAGCTCATGCTGTAACATTTTCAGCCGGAATGGCCAAAGAAGGTATGATTCCATTCTGCAACATCTATTCTTCGTTTATGCAACGGGCTTACGACAACGTGATTCACGATGTGGCTTTACAAAACCTAAGTGTGATATTCTGCCTCGACCGGGCAGGATTGGTTGGTTCTGATGGTGCCACCCATCACGGACAATTCGATTTGGCCTATATGCGTTGTATTCCGAATCTCAGCATTTCAGCACCACGAAATGAAATTGAGCTCCGTAATTTAATGTACACTGCCCAGCTTAAAGAAAGAGGTCCCTTTGTGATTCGTTATCCACGTGGAAAAGGTTCGATAGTTGACTGGCGCAAACCTTTCGAGGAAGTGGAAATTGGCAAAGGAGAATGCCTTAAAACCGGAAAGGATCTGGCTGTTCTGACTCTTGGAACGATGGCAATTCCTACAGCAAAAGCCATTGAGAGAATTGAAAAGGAACAACATGTTTCAATTGCACATTACGATTTGCGCTTTTTGAAACCACTGGATGAAAGCATGCTTCACGAAGTAGCTAAGAACTTCAAAAAAATAATTACGATTGAAGATGGTGTGATTAATGCTGGATTTGGCAGTGCAGTGCTCGAATTTATGGCAGACAATAACTATACGCTTCAGATAAAACGACTCGGCATACCCGACAGTTTTATCGAACATGGAACACCCGAAGAATTATATCACATGCTTGGACTCGATGTGGAAGGGATTGCAGCCCGTATTTCGGAACAAATAAAAGCGACAAAGCCAGCTAAAGCCTAATTGAAAAATAAACAACACTATTCCTTTAACAAATAAATGCCAAAGAATAATTCTGTGGCATTTATTTGTTAAATCGGTATCACTCAAAAAATGTAAATAAACACATCAGTCAATTTCCAGTTGCAAGCCGTTTTTCAGGATATCTAATGCCGGATTTTGTTGTGCCAAAATTTTATAGCGATCTTCGGGTGAATTAGCCCGTTGCATTTCAGTTTCTTCAGCTATGTGTATCTTGATTTTTACTTTTGTATGTTGCAAATGAGTGCGAACAAATGCCAGTAACTCGGGTTCGAGTTTTTTTAATTCCTTTTCCTGCAAAGTATTACTTACCGTTACCTGAAATTCTGATTCTGAGATTAAATGAGGCTTGGTGGTCAGAATAAAGCTTTTCATGCGCCCCTGATCGGAAATGGTTTCAGAGAACTGTAGCCAGGCAATCTCCAGTTCGTCATTCGTAAAAGCCTTATCCTCCATTTTTAGCGCTTCATCCTTTTTGGTTTCATAAACCGGAGTCGGTGTTGAAGCGAGAATAGGCGCAGAAATAGAAATACTGTTGGGTTTTTGATAGCTTTGTTTTGAATCAGAAGAAACAGCTTTCGCTTTTTCAACCGGATGTTGAACAAGCGGTTTCTGGGGTTCAGTAAGTTTTATCTCAGGACTTGTAACGTTTTCGGGTATCAGTTTTTGAATCGCTGCAGGCTTCTCATCGGTCAGCGATAGCTTTTTTTTTTCATCCGTCAATTGACATTGACGAATTAAAGCAAGTTCCACCAACAGGCGTTTATTTTTACTTTGTCGGAAATCAATATCGCAGTCGTTACTGATTTTCAGCGCTTGAAATAAAAATTCGGATGAACAGTTTTGTGCCTGAATTTTGTATCTTTCGCCTATATCGGCACCCACTTCAAGCAGTTGAATTGTTTGCGGATCTTTGCTTACCAGCACGTCACGTAAGTGTGAGCTAAGTCCGGTAATAAAATGATGAGCATCAAAACCTTTATTCAACACATCATTAAAAATCAACAGTGATTTTGACACTTCATTTTTCAGGAATGCATCAATTAATCGGAAATAATACTCGTAATCGAGTACATTCAGATTCTCAATAACACCTTGATACGTGATATTATTACCGCAAAAGCTGACCAATTGATCAAAAATAGACAAGGCATCACGCATGCCGCCATCACTTTTTTGAGCTACCACGTTCAGTCCGTTTATATCAACGGTTACGCCTTCTTTTTCAGCAACCATTTGAAGGTGTTTCACCGTATCAGTAACTGTGATACGATTAAAATCGTAAATCTGACAGCGTGAAAGAATAGTTGGTATAATTTTATGTTTTTCGGTCGTAGCCAAAATAAAGATTGCATGTGCCGGGGGTTCTTCAAGTGTTTTCAGGAAGGCATTAAAAGCACCCTGAGAAAGCATATGAACCTCGTCGATAATATAAACGCTGTATTTTCCAATTTGTGGAGGTATGCGTACCTGATCGGTCAGCGAACGAATATCATCTACCCCATTATTGGAAGCAGCATCCAGTTCATGAATATTATACGACCGCTGCTCATTAAACGAAACACAAGATTCGCATTGGTTGCAAGCTTCAAAATCGGTTGTCAGGTTTTCGCAATTGATGGTTTTCGCAAAAATGCGGGCACAGGTTGTTTTTCCCACACCACGAGGACCGCAAAACAAGTAAGCATGAGCCAAATGATTGCTTTTAATGGCATTTTTTAGGGTGGTAGTCAACGAGGTCTGACCTACAACTGAATTGAAGGTGGATGGGCGATATTTGCGTGCCGAGACAATGAAATTTTCCATAAATTGAAATCCTTCTGCTTTAGTGTGCAAATATAATCAAATTTGAGAGTTCCTTTTCATCTAAAAAATAAAAATCAGAAAAAAAAGCAGGTTGATGAAAATTGCTTACCTTTGTCTCTCGAAAATAGTTGATTGGTTTATTGACAATTGCGAAATCGGTAATTGCTAATTGGTAAATATGAATAACTCAGGAAAAACAGGCAGTTTACTCAAAAAGATATTTTTTAACAAGTATCTGATTGTTTTCGTTTTATTTGCTGTCTTTGTTACTTTTTTCGATAATCACAGTCTTATTCACCGCTGGGAAACGCATCGGAAAATTGTGCAAATGCAAAAGGAACTCAAAGTTTACCAGGACGATATAAAAGCAAACAAACAAAAGAAAAACGAGCTTCAATCGAGTAAAGAGAACCTCGAAAAATTTGCCCGTGAACATTATTTTATGAAAAAGGAATCTGAAGATATTTATATAATCAAAGAATGAACGAAAAAAAAATATATCAAATTCTGTTTATTACTGCCGGAACGCTAACCATACTTGGTTCCATTTCCCAACTTTTTAAAACCAGTTATGCACCTTATATTTTTAGCTTAGGAGTAGTTTTACTCATTTTTCTCCACGGAGTCGAAGTCTTTGACAAAAGTAAAACTGACAAACGACTACAGCGTTTGGCACGCATTGGATTGCTGACAAGTTTAATGCTCGGAATTGGTGCTTATTTTATGTTTACGGGTTCAAATTCGTGGGTAGTAATGCTACTGATTTATGCCCTTTCAAGTTTTTTTCAATCGTTCAGAGGAAATTCGAAATAATGATTTGACCGTAATTCAATCAAAAAAAAATGCGATGATCGTAAATCATCGCATTTTTTATGTTCAAATGTTGGAAGAAATTATTTCCGGGCAGCAAAACGCTCATTCAATAGTTTGGTTACTTCAGCAGTAATATCATATTGTTTATCAGCATATAAGATATTATCATTAGAGGTATTGCTGAAAATAATGGCATATTTTCCATCCCTATTATATTCTTTCAGAAACTTATTAATGGTGTCACGCAATTGCTCACTCATTTTTTGTTGAACCTGTACTAACTGTTTACTCAGGTTTCCATCCATTTCCTGCAAATCCTGCTGTTTTTTTTGTAATCGGGTTTGTTCCTGTTGGGCTCTATCTCGACTTAAGAATGCGTTATTTTCAAGTTTCCGTTGAAAATCAGCCATTTCTCCCTGTAGTTGACGAGCCATGCTGTTGATTTTAAGACGTGAATCTTCCTGTTTACGGATAAGCGACTCGTTAGCTTCTTTTGCAAACTGATAATGAATCAATAATGAGTCAACATTTATATAAGCCACGGGTAACCTGCCCGAATTGACAGTGTTTTTGGTATTTAAAATGGCTTTCGTATCAACAGCAGGTTGTTTATTACAAGCTGTAAATACCGTGATTGCGAATAACAAATTGAATATGAGTGAAATATTTTTCATGCGCCTGGAATAAGAAGTAATAGTAAGAATTTTAGCTGTTTCGATTTTCTATAAAAATCAGACTACAAAGATAATTTTTTTGAAACAGTTCAACTCATCGCAAGTTCAATTTTTAGGAAAATGAATGTTTGATTATTTATATTAACGATTTGATGGTAGCCAATTCGCATTAATCATTGATCATTAATCAATTCTAAACATCGAATTCACTGAAGGGAGAATTGTTGCTTATAAACTCAGGAATCATTTGTTTCATCATTTTTATTGTATTTTTGATGTCAACACTTTTTGAATAAGTTATAATAAGCTGAATATCCTTTAATACCTTATCAAATTCATATTGCCGAACAGTCGCAACTGTAATTTTATCATGATGAGTAGGAATAGTCGTTTCCGCATCATTTAGTAATTCTTCATACAGTTTTTCACCGGGGCGCAGTCCAATATATTGAATATCAATATCTTTATATGGAATATATCCGGCCAGTTTAATCATTCGGATTGCCAAATCTACGATTTTAACCGGTTTACCCATATCAAAAATATAAATTTCTCCCGAATTTCCAAAAGAAGAGGCTTCCAACACAAGGCGACAGGCTTCGGGGATGGTCATAAAGTAACGAACTATTTCCGGATCAGTAACCGTAATAGGGCCACCTTTTTCAATTTGTTCTTTAAAATACGGAATAACCGAACCATTCGATCCAAGTACATTTCCAAAGCGTGTAGTTACAAAATTTACAGGATGGCCACTTTTCTTACTTTCTTTTGCCAATGATTGCACATAGATTTCAGCAATTCTCTTTGAAGCACCCATTACATTCGTTGGGTTGACAGCCTTATCCGTCGAAATCATGACAAAACTTTCAACCTTATTTAATAAAGCGATATTACTCAGGTTCATTGTTCCGAGTATATTCACCAGAATAGCTTCACATGGATTTTGTTCCATAAGTGGTACATGCTTATAAGCAGCTGCATGATAAATTATTTCGGGATGGTAGGTCCTAAAAACAAAATGCAATCTATCTTCACTGCGCACATCACCTATAATGGGTATAAATTTCAATGTTGGAAAGTCCTTTTCAATTTCTAACTGTAAGTTGTGAAGAGGTGTTTCAGCACTATCAAATAATAAAACCAATTTAGGTTTAAACCGGGCAATCTGGCGTACAAGTTCGCTACCTATAGATCCTGCTGCACCGCTTATTAAGATAGTTTTATTGTCGGTAAGTTTAGCAATAGCTTGTAAATCAATTTGAATCTCTTCCCTGCCAAGTAAATCTTCAAATTGAATAGCTTTCATCTGAAACCGAACATTTTTACTATCGTCTAAATTTTCGAAAGGAGGAGAAACCAAAATTGAAATCCCCATATCAATGCACATTGATATAAAGTTTTGTTCATTTCTAACACTTACATAATCGGGGAAAATAACCGTATTTACTTCATTTTTTCGCAAGAACCAATCTAAATTATCACCATTTAGATGATGAATGGGCAATCCATGTATTCGGGTATTTCGGGCATCTTTATTTCTGCTAATAAAGCCCTGTACCTGATGCTGAAGTGATGAACTTGTATTTAACCATTGCGAAATGGCAATGCTATGGGCATCAATTTCGTAAATTAAAGACTTATTTCGGACAGAAATTGTATAGTTAATTGTATGATTATAAATAAGTACAACGAAAAATCGCATTATAAGCAACATATAAACGGTCATCAGAAAAACCCGTTGTACGAAAAAATATTTAAATATTAGGTCACCTTTAAATACTATGCTAAATGCCAAAAGCATAACACAGGACAAAAATAAGGAAACTACAGGACGCCACATCTCGATCAGATTGGAATGTCGGATCAGACCTCGATAGGATTTAAAAACATAAAACCAGAAAAGAGTACTAAAAAAGAAAGCAACATATAAAAGACCAAAATCAAGGAAAGTCATTTCCAGATTTGCATAAATATCAGTTATTAAAACAGCAGAAGCAAATCCAATTAAACAAAAAAGTAAATCAAGGAATAATACAATCCATCTGTTTATCATGGAGATACTCATTATACTTTTAAAAAGAGAGCGGAAATATTTCTGAATTTTATTCATAAAAAAGTGGAATTTTAAACAAAAGAAAGGTCGTTAAGATTAATTTGAATCAGACAAGGATAGGGTTTTAAATCAGTAAATATCTTTATATTAGGATAGCTTTAGTGTGCAAATATAAGATGTTTCTAATAACAATAGAATGAAGCATCTATTTTTAATTATTATTAAGTTTCAATACTTGCATTAATAATGGAATAAATCGCCCGTTTTTCGGATGGAGAAAAGGCAACCTACTGAATTTCCAACTAATTTTCCTTCATCAACAGCTATCGAAACCGCGCATTGTATATTCATTAGTTTAGGAAAATGCTTTTTCACTTCCAGCATCATCGAAGTAATTGGCAACATATCGGTATACGGACTGCCATAGGTTCCATAATTTTTACTGAATGAAGTCAAATAGCGGTATTCATAGCCCGCTACATTTCCTTCAATTCCGAAATGATGAACCTGTACCCGATTATTATAGGTATAATGCGATCCATCTTTATTATACAGAGGCGATAAAATAAAAGGCGTTCCAATAGTTCGGGAATAATAGCTCCAACCCGTAGGATATTCTCCATTAAAATAACCATCTGAGCCACCGAATATAATCCCGTCTTTATCATGATAGGGCCCCGATTGGTCGGTGGTATTCAAATACTCATATAAAATAGCATTCACAAAAGGAATTTTTGAATTTCGTACGGATACTCCCCAAAGACCATCCGCAACATTCATCGTGTTCCAGATGACTCTGATCGGTCCATCTTCCGACAGATTTTGCCAATACCCACTAATTTTATAATCCGAAATATCCACATCCAATTTCATGCTTTGAGAAATAATATGATTTCCCAGTGCATTTATCTGATCCGAAATATTGGCATTGGCCCCACCCGACTTACCTAAGAAAATTTTCAGGAAATCGGAAATTCCTGTTGGTTGAACTCCCCAACCAGGAATATTTCCGCCCCATTGAGCCACATGATCCAAACCATACTGAATATGAATCGGTAACTTACCGCCTAATTTCAGATAGGCATATTTGTGATGAAGTAAGATATTGTAACCATAATCATTTATCCAACCATGCGAAATTGCTCCTTTAATGGCCAAAAAACCATTCGTAAACGGGACATCCGTAAATCGTTCAATTCCAAGCGTTATCTTAGGTATGGGTCGTGCATTTTTAGAAAAAAGGATACCTCCACACGAAAGCGTTGAATCCTGATTTCCATACCGATCTTCGCGTGCACCAACAATAAAGTCAAAAACCAGAAAATGTGCTTTGGCATAGATTTCATGAAAATAAATATTCGTTTTTGTATCGTAAGTCTGTAACAAAGCACTTGCCTTAAATCCATAATTGAATAAACGGGGCCTTTTATTAAAATCCTTATTAATACCAATTTGTACATCTGCACTTGTCGGAGAAGACGCAATTTGGCCATATTGATTACTTTGAAGCCAGAATGCTGAATAAGCACCTGTCGAAGCCACACCCAAAACCTCCAGCTCATACTTAATCGTATCATTCTGAGCATAAAGCCCACTTGGAAGCAATAATAGTGTCAAAGGAATAATAATTTTATTCAATGATCTTCTGCCGACTTTCCCCATTGTAAATTGTAAATTCATAAATTGTAAATTTTAATCAGGGTTCAAAGCTATAAAAATCATTCAAAATCTCACTATCATTTTCACCAAAACCAATATATCCTTTTCCATTCAGGCTGAAAGCAATCGCATTTTCACGACCACTTACCGGAATAGATCCCCTTTCGTACCAAACATCACGGATAATATCGTATTCAAGCATATCCGACTTCACTCCACCTCCGGTCAGGTTTCCGCCAAAATGACGTCCGGAGGAAATAAAAACCCGATTATTGATACTGAGCGATACTGCATTTTCCCGGCCGTTATCCGGCATCGATTTACGTTGTTTCCAGGAGTCGGTAAGCGGAAAGTATTCCCACCAATCATTTACATTGTAGGTTCTGTATCCGGTTCCGAAATAACAGTGCTCATTGGTGGCACAGGCAATTCCCGCAGCACGGATTAACCCTCCAAAGGGATTCAGTTTCACCCAGCTACCGGGCTGACCAGTTAGCGGTATATACTTCCAGGTATCTCCTCCAAATCCGGCTCCATCCATCCCTGAAGTAAGGTAAATAGTATTATCGGCCACAAAACAGCCACACGCATCGGTACTATTAATCGGAAAATCAGCCTTTCGTTCCCAGCTATCTTTTGCAGGATCGTACATCCAAAAATCTTTTAAACAAGCATCAGTATTGTAGACACCCACTCCAATATTAAATCCTAAACCAACGTATGCTTTTCCATCTACAACGGCTGCCGAAGCTTTTACCCTTGCTAAGCCGGGGAATGAAGCTTTCTGTGTCCAGCTATCCAATACCGGGTCATATTGCCAACAATCATTTAATTGACCACTTCGCACAGCTGTTCTGCCTAAAGCCACATAGGCTTTATCGTTTATCACAAAAGCTACCGCAGAGGCTCTACCCGTTCCCGGCATCGATGTTTTTTTTACAAACGAAACGGCTGAATAAGGCGAAATAGCCGGATCGTTACAGTCCGAAAACAGCAATATAAGGATGAGATATAGGATTAGTTTAGAGACTTTCATTCGTAAATAATTATTTTTTTTAAGGTCGTGTTGATTCCAATCTATTGGAACATCCGGAAAATCGGGACAGCTTGTTCTACAGCTATACCCTTTTTATTTTTAACAAACAACTACTCATCCATTTTACTAAGCAATTATTCAATTTCAGCATTCTTATTCAATTCTAACTGTTTAGCATTCAGTTTTGAAACTATTTTCTTGCCTGACTTGGATTCAATTTCTTTACGCGTATTTCCAGCAATAGTTCCACCTTGTTTAGCTATTTTACGACTATCTTCAAAAGTTTCCGGATTTTTCTCTTTCGATATTTCAGTCGTAGTTGCTTCAGCAAGCATATTCAGAACCAACTCTAAATTAGTTCACCCCGTTTGATAAATTGTAGTTTATTTGATGTAATTGTTTTCAGTCCTATCTAGCGGGGTAAACCCCGTTAGATAATTCTCAATTTGTTAGACATTTATAATTCCAGTGCTATCCAGTGGCTTTAAGCCAGTTTGATAATTTTTTAGTCTTTCCTTTAAATATCTTTTACCCCAAGACGATTTTAAATATTGCTCTCGATGTGTTGCATCCTGCTGATTTAAACATCCT
>JBAWXD010000056.1:0-18260 GCA_037144275.1 Paludibacter sp.
GTGGTATTTACACCTGTAAACCAAGTGCTGATGTCCGGATTATTGACCATAATATCATTAGCAATGCTATCGGGAATTATGCCGGAACACCGGGAACCCAATCAATGGCCGAAGGAATATATTTAGATGAAGGTACTTCAAATGCTCTGGTTACGAATAATACGGTTGCCAATATTGGAAATTCAGGCATTAAACTTCACAAGGCACATGATAATACGATTACAGACAATACAATTTTCAATTGTGGTGTGGGCGTAGATTTTCAGAATTCAAGTATCATTGCTGATTACATTCATGGCATCTTTTTTAGACGAAATGTAATTGTTTCAAAAACTTCCTTACAAAATTCAATTTATTTTCATACCTCATATAATGACGATATCTCGCTATTTGGGATAGCTGACAGTAATTTTTATGCCAGACCAATAGATAATAATCCAACATTCAAACTAAAGCAACCTGCCATAGGAACGATAGAAAAGAGTTTATCGGCTTGGCAAGCATTTTCAAAACAGGATGCTCACTCCAAAAACCGACCCCTTGCAGTTAAAAACGCTAATGATATTCGGTTTGAGATAAATGCCACTAAGGCGATGAAAACTATCATTTTGGATGGAAATTATATGAGTATGGATGGCAAAATATACAATGCTACTTTCTTCTTGAAACCTTTCTGTTCTGTAGTTCTTATGAAAAATTTCAAGACAAATATTGAATGCTATTAGGAAACTATCAACAATATTTTACAGTAGAAAATATTAACTGTTCTTTATTATCAAGATGACTTTTGATGCCTTTATAAAGCAGGGGTAGGAGACTTGTTTAGTGTATTAATGAATATAATAGCCTGAATTGTGAAACGATTCATTTCTATTTTTTTAAGAACTTAAAATCGCTGTTTTCTTCTTATGAAACAATCCATCCTAACACTATATGTCGTTTTATTCTTCTTTAGTGTAAATTTCACGACAGCTCAAAGCACTTTAAACAAAAGTGATTTCCATACTCCATCCCAATCAACCAAAGTACATACCTGGTGGCATTGGATGAATGGAAATATCAGCAAAGAGGGCATTACAAAGGACTTAGAATCGATGAAACAACAAGGCATTGTACAAGCCTCTATTTTTGATATTGGGCTACCAAGTACCGTCAAGTTGGATATTCCGAAAGTAAAATTCGGCACACCCGAATGGTACGATTTGTTCCGGTGGGCATTACACGAAGCTAACAGATTGGGTATTAGCATTGGTGCTATCAATTGTGGTGGTTGGAGTCAAAGTGGTGGCCCATGGATTACTCCTGAATTATCTATGAAACAATATGTTTGGTCTAAAACTATAGTTGATGGTGGCAAAATAATCAAAGTTCAGCTAACACAACCTCTTTCAAAAAATGATTTTTATCGCGATGTCAAGGTAGTAGCATTCCCCATCACAGAGACACAGAATTCCTATCTACTGGCTCACCCAAAAGTCAAATTCAATAATTGGAATACAACGGTATTGAACGATGCTAATCCCATGAGTAAAATTGACTTGAAAAATGGAGATTCAATTCTCATCTCATTTTCTAAAATACAGACTATAACTAAACTAGCATTTTTCCCATTTATATATAATAGTGAAACCAGAAAGACTGAAAGAGCGAGTCTGAAAAGTAAATTTAACTTATTAACTTCTTTGGATGGTATAACTTACTACAAAATTGAAGACCTTTTATTTGTTGGCATCAACAAAATGCTATTGCTGGAATTCCCCGAAACAAAAGCAAAATATTTCAAATTAGTATGTTTAAATTGTCCCACGGACTATTCAGTTGGAGAGCTTGAATTATTAAAAGACGAGGAAACTCCTTCTTATTCACCCAAAATTGCTAATCTACTCGAAAAAACTCAGGTTGTTAGCGCCTTACAAGAGTCTGAATTAGAACTGACAACGGGAAATTCACAAAATGGAATTGCCGCAAACTCCATTATTGATATTAGTAATCAGATAACTCCCGATGGAAAATTAAACTGGAAAGCTCCGAAAGGTCGCTGGGCTATCATTCGTTTTGGATATACCACCACCGGGCGTAAAAATGTGTGTTCCAATTTCGAAGGTCGTGGATTAGAATGTGATAAAATGGATACCGCTGCTCTAAACCTGCACTTTAATAGTTATGCCGGGAAACTCATTAAAGTAGCTGGTAGTTTCACTGGTAATACCTTCAAATTCTTACTGATGGACAGCTGGGAAGCCTATTATCAAAACTGGACAAAAAGTTTTCCCGAAGAGTTTAAGAAACGACGAGGATATAATATGACTTCGTGGATTCCGGTTTTGTGTGGCGAAACGGTCGATAATACGAAACTTTCTGAAGGTTTTTTACATGATTTTCAATTGACCATTTCCGATTTGATTGGCGAAAATTTTTACAAACATTTTGCAGAGCTTTGCCACAAAAACAAGATGGAATTACATGCCGAAGTAATTTATGGAAACACAGGTGAATATCCATTTCTTGATGTCATTAAATCGAATAATTATGTGGATATGCCCATGACCGAGTTTTGGGCGTACCCTAACAAATCAAAGTTGATTGAATATACCCCCAAAGCAAGGCCTGACTTGTATTCCATTTTTCCTCAGTTTTCTTCCTTCGAGGGGAATAAGAAAGTGATAGGTTCTGAGGCTTATACCGGCTATGCTCATTACAGTGAATCACCCTTCGAGTTAAAACCTATCGGCGATCAGATGTTTTGCTCTGGAATTAATCAAATGATACTCCACAGTTATGTACATCAGCCGACGGATACAAAACCGGGACTCACGTTGGATAGATATGCCTCACATTTTAATCGCAATAATCCCTGGTGGGAATTTTCTCAGGATTGGCTGACGTATCAGGCACGTATTCAGACTGTTTTGCAAAAAGGAGAACCGGTAGCCGATGTAGTTTTCTACATTGGGGATAAACTTCCTCAATCGCTCGGTAAAAGCATTATAAACCAACTCCCATCCGGTTTTATCGCCTATCCTTGCAACTTTGACATGCTGAAAAACAAAGCCAGGGTAGTGGATGGAAAACTTTCGTTTGGTGGTATTCAACAATACAGGTTTTTGACTTTAGCGGATAAAACAAACATGGAATTGGCCACTTTAAAGCGAATTGCCGAATTGGTGCACGATGGACTCGTAGTCTATGGTCCAAAACCGCTGGAAATGCTTTCTATGTTAGATATAAAAAATAGTAGTGCCGAATTTTATCAGTTGGCAGATGCACTGTGGGGAAAATCCATTGACAATAAAGCTATTGACAATCATTATGGAAAAGGAAAAGTGATGTGGGGAAAAGCAATCGATAAGCTGTTGGCTGAATTAAAAGCTGTACCAGATTTTGCAAGCAATCAGAATGATCCCAAAAACATCATGTATTTCCATAAAAAAGTAAAAGATGACGATGTTTATTTTGTATTCAATCAGCAAAACCGGACTCTGAACAGTGAATTGTTATTTCGGGTTGAAGGAAAAACGCCCGAGATTTGGAATGCAGAGAATGGCACCATAACCATTCCTGCGATATATGCAAAAGAACAAAATCAGATACGAATTCCGGTAACGTTCAAACCATTTCAATCCCTCTTTTTTGTGTTTAAAAATGGGAAACCCGAAAATTTTATTAGCCAGGTATTGCTGGCAGGAAAGCAAATATTCCCACAAAAACTGTTATCAGATACCATTTACAGCATTCCACAGGCAAGTTTTAAGAATAACAGCTATCAATTTAGCTCTGAGTTGACAGGCGAATATGTTTTTACTAGTAATAAAAATGAAACCTTGAGCAAATCCTTAGTTCAACCAGCGGTATTTGATATTGAGAATTTCAAGGGGAAAATAGAATTTATGCCAATTTACAGCGATACAATTCAAGCGGTTGAAATAAGCAAACTTAAATCACTAACTGAATTTAGTGACCCGAAAATTAAGTTTTTTGCCGGTAAGTCTAAATATACCATCATTTTTGATGCGCCAAGCGATTTCTTAACCACCAAAGATTCAATAGTACTAAATTTGGGGAAAATGGATGCAACAGCCGAAGTTAAATTAAACGGGAAATTGATTGCATACTTATGGCAACCAAATTTCAATATTTCTATCACTGATTTGTTGAAAACGAATAATATTCTGGAAGTAACCGTTGCCAATGTCTGCCGTAACCGCTTTATTGGTGATTTTATTCAGTTTGGCAGCCTGAAATCTATGTGGACCACTTCACCCATTGAGCAATTTCTGAACAAAGACAGTTCCTTAAAACCTTCAGGATTGATGGGACCAATGAAGTTGATTAAATATGCAAAGCAGTAACAGTACAAGAAATTGCAATTTTAAATAACTTTTAATTCTCAGGTTTGACATGTCTTTCTCCAACTCTCCAACTTATTAAACATGCCTTTCAAAAATAATTAGATTCTTCACTACCCTATATGAAATAATAACTGCCTTATTATTACAGGTTCTTTAGTAAGGCAACCAAAAAAAAATGTTGATAAAGAATTGTTGATAAAGTTCAGTTTGGCAGCTTAAAATATATGTGGACAACTTCGCCAATTGAGCAGTTTCTGAAAAAAACTCCTTAAAAAACCTTCGGGTTTGATAGGACCAATCAAGTTGATATTATATTAAAAAATGCTGAGATTATTTTCAATTTGTTATATGATTTGCTGAAAGCAGGGGATAAACTAACCTCTTGTGTATTAATATACAGCAATGATTCTGTTTTTTAAAAAATGGTTCAAAGCTATCTTACATTCAAAAATTCACCCTTAAAATCAATATCATGAAATCAAAAAATCTTCTTCTTTCATTGGCTCTTTTATGGGGTCTTTTCTCCTGGACGGCAAAAGCTGATATTACCAAAACAGTAGGTGCCACTGGCTCTGGTGCCGATTTTGCAACATTAAAAGATGCCTTCGATGCCATCAATACCAATACCGGCAACGCTTATGTCGGTGCAGTTACGCTTCAAATAATCGAAAGTACTACCGAAACAGCTGCTGCGCAACTTAACGGAGGGAACAAAGGGGTAAGATCTCTTGGCTCAATTGTAGGTGGCAGTGGTTTTGTAGCTCCAAAAGTATCAATAGTACTAACAGGTGCAGCATCAGTTACTACAGCCGGCACATTAGTAACGACCGTTACCAATGGAATGGTTACCAAAATTGTTATGACCGGAGGAAGTTATACCACTTCAACCGGAACTATCACTGTAGCAATAGATGCCCCAAGTGCCGGTGGAGTTACTTCTACTGCAACGGTAGGAACCGTAACAGGCGCTAATCTCTCATTTACAATGACCAATGGCGGTTCGGGCTATGGTCCGATAGCTACTTTCAGCGGTGGAAGTCCGGGTTCAGGTGCCGGTTTATCCGTACAAATAATTTCCCCTGCTACTGTTCCCGGAGTAACTCCAACAGGAGTGGGTCTGACTGTTGCCGCAGCTCGCCCTGGAAGTGGATACACCTCAACTCCAACTATTTCTATACCCAGTGGATGGGGTGGCAGCGGTGCATCTGCTGTTGCAAATTTGTACACTAATTATACTTCTGTCAATATTTATCCAACAGTTACCGGAAAAACCATTACGAGTAGTTTTAATGGTAACCTTATTCAGTTGACAGGCGCCAATAATGTTACCATTGATGGTCGATTACGCAATTCAAGTGGTGTTTTACAAGCCGGTGATGCGCGTGACTTGACAATTAGTAATACAACTACGAGTGCTGCAAATAGTGCTAATACCATTCGGTTCGATGGTGGTGCATCCAATAACATCGTAGAGTATTGTAATTTAAAAGGTTCACCCAATCAAGATTTTCAGGCAATAGTTATTTTTGGTTCGGCAGGCAATAGCAATAATACCATTGACCATAACCTAATTACCAATTACACCGATGCGAGTAGACCTCAAGTCTCCATTTATTCAGGTGGTGCTACTCTTGATAATGCTAACAATACCATTAGTAACAATGAATTTGCAAATTGCATGTCGACCTTGTTATGTTCGCGTGCCGTACGATTGGTGGCTTTCAATTCTAACTGGACCATTTCGGGAAATAGCTTCTACGAAACGGGTACTTTTGCAGCTGCATCTGGAGTAACTGGTAGTAATCTTAATAAAACAATGATTGAAATCGGAGCTTCTACCGGTCATACTATTTCTGGGAACTATATTGGTGGTTCTTCAGCTCAATGTGGTGGAACTTTGACAAAAACTGGTGGGTATGATAATGGTTTTAATGGGATTAATGCCACTAATTCTACAAATCCCGGACAGGCAAATGCCTCCACACTCTATGTACAGAATAATTTCATTAAAAATATTAACTGGACGAATGGAACTGCAGCAACAAATGCTTTTAATTGTATTGCCATAGTGGGAGTTGGTATATCTGCTACCGGCAATATCGTTGGTGATGGTTCTACAGGTTCTATTAGCCTTACACCAACTGCTGGCGGAAGTCTTTATGGGTTTAATATATCCAATTCAGGTGGTGGTACTGTCGATTGTAGTAATAATACTATTGGGTCAATTGTAACAACTACGAATAAAGCGAACGTTTATGGTATTTGGAGCAATGTACTTATTAATGGTGTAACCACCGGAACAAATACAGTCACAGGTAACACCATTGGTAACTTAACTCAGTCAGGTAGTATCAATGCAAGTGCAGCCGTAGTCGATAATGTTGTTTATGGTATTCGGGTTGCAAATCAGGGACCAAATACGGTATCTGGGAATACAATTGCCAATTTGGTTTGCGCGTCAGTTACTAGTAGTGGAGGTGGCGGAGTTTTCGGGATTAAAATTGATAATGGTACCGCTACGGTTAATGGCAATTATATTATCAAATTAACTACTCCAAATAGTGCTGGTGGAGCTATTGTAAAGGGAATATCTATTGATAACACGGGTATCGGTGTTGTAGCCACTTCTACTTATTCCAATAATATCATTAGCTTGGGAGATAATACCACAACCAGTTTTTATGGTATTTCCGAGGTTAATGCTCAAGGGGCTTCTACCACCAATTTGTATCATAATACCATTTATCTTTCTGGAACTCATCCCGCTGGTGCTGGTGCTATGTCTTACGCTTTGCGAAGTAGCAATTCGACAACCTACAACAAAAATTTCAAAAATAATATCATTTTCAATGCCCGTACAGGTGGAACTGTTACACATTATGGATTATTTGCAACAGCACCAGCCGCCGGTGGTACATTTGATTGTAATTATAATGATTATTTTATATCCGGCAGCAATGGTAAGTTAGGAAATTATGCAGGTACAGATAAAACGGCTACACCCATTGTAACAGGTCAGACTGGAAATGATGCGAATAGTTATGCAGGTAATCCTGGTTTTGCAAATGCTAGCGGAGCTACAGCCGAAAGTTTTGTGCCTTCTTCGTTGTCAATTACAGGAGTGGATTTACATGCTACAGTTCCAGTAGATTACAATGGGGTAAGCCGCACAACATCTCCAACTATGGGAGCATTTGATTATATGATCTGGAACGGTAGTGCCTGGAATTCATCCCCAAATACAAATTACAATGCAAAAGTTGATGGTACATTTAATGGAGCCGGCTTTTCTTGTCGAAACTTAGTTTTGAATTCAGGGAAACAACTTAGCATTACTTCTGGCACGTTGGCTGTAGCAAACAATTTTACAATTAATAGCGATGCTGCAAACGGTACAGGTACTGTTATTGATAATGGTGGAACATTGAATGTTGGAGGTACTACAAATGTTCAGCAATACCTTACCACCGCTCGAAACTGGTATATTTCCAGTCCGGTATCGGGTGCAAGCAGTTCGGTATTTAATGCTGCAGGAGCTTCGAATATAAATAAATTGTATTCCTATGACGAAACCAATGGAAGTTCCCTGACACTCAACTGGCCTCAAATTACAAATAATAGCACTTCGTTGGCTGTAACCAAAGGATATGTTGCCAATGTAGATACAACGCTGGTAGTAGCCACTAAAGGAGTAACTTTTAGCGGAGGAACATTAAATACCGGTAATATAACTACCGGATTGAATAGCGTTCCTGTCTTAACACTTACAGCAAGTCAGGCTTTTGCAGGTTATAATCTGGTGGGTAATCCTTATCCATCTTATCTCGATTGGGTAGCCGTAAGTGCAGCAGCAACGAATGTTGATCCAAGTATGTGGTATCGCACTAAAAACGGAAGCGTTTACGAATTTGATACTTACAATGCCACATCGGGTGTTGGAACAAATAATGCCACCGTAGTAACTCAATATATACCACCGATGCAGGCTTTTTGGGTTAAGGTATCATCCGGTACTTCAGGAACATTGGCACTTACCAATGCCATGCGTTCTCATAACGATGTATCGACCAATAAATTCAGGATAAAGGAGGTCAGTAATGCAAATCAATCAGTTCTGTATTTGCAGGTATCGAATGGCGTGAATTCTGATGAAGCCATTGTTTTGTTCAACCCGAATGCTTCGAATGGATTGGATGCATACGATTCACAAAAAATGAGTAATGCAAACGCAGCCATTCCTGAGATCTATACAACGGTAAGCAACGAAAATCTGGTTATCAACGGAATGACTGCTATTCCTTACGACACCGAAATCCCGCTTGGGTTTACAACAGGACAAGCAGGCACCAACTTTAGTATCAAAGCCTCACAGTTGAGCAATTTCAATGCAGGCACAAAGGTCATTCTGAAAGATTATGCTGATGTCAACAATCCCCTAATTAGCGACTTGAGCGATGGAAGCACGTATGTATTCAGCTCGAATGCAACAACTAATAATACCAACCGTTTTGCACTGCTATTCCATGCTCCTTCGATAACAACCGGAATTAATCCAACAGATATTAGTAGTTTTTGGATTTCGACCAATGCCAATGGTCAGATAATTGTGAACGGAAACTTAAGCGAAAACAGTTCGGTAGCAATTTATAATGCAATTGGTCAGAAAATCATGTCGAGAAACCTTACCCAGGCAAATGCTTCGTTGGAAATTTCACTTCAGGCCGGTGTATATTTGGTAACCCTTAGCAATGCCGGAAAATCCATAACCAGAAAAGTAATTATTGATTGATTGATTTTTTTTCTAAATCCAGGAAAAATTGTTTTTTAGTTTACAAAGAAATTCAGGCTTCATTACTCACAAAGGGTAATGAACCTGAATTAAATCAAGAAATTCTGAAACCTCAAAATTATATACCATGAAATCATCCCTTCAAAATTATATTGCTCCGCAAATTCAGCGGATTGAGTTAGATAACGAAATTGCTCTGCAATTAGAATCCACGCCACCAGCAGCACCAGGCGAAGCTAAACTGGATGCTCCGGAGTACTTTAATAATGACCCGTTTAAATCGAATCAGGTCTGAAATAAATTTTTGTTTTCTTTCTTATTTTTTATAGCTGGAAGGGATGTTTGATTTAAAGTCAGGCATCCTTTCTTTTATTATCCAGCAGATTTTTCACTCCATTTGAAACCAAATATCAGATTTTGTAACTTGTTATAGAAAAGTCAGTTTAAATTTAAACGAATTCGGGTTTGCTGGTTTAATTATGTTCTATTGATGTTGTAAATCCAAAGACCAAATTGCTGAAATGCTGGTACATTCCAATTACGTGCTAACCGAACATTACTTGGGAAGTTTTGATACTGACAAGACCTTTGAAATCAACGAAGTTCTACTGAAGTTAAGTAGACAACAATTCTCATTCAATTCAATAATCAATAGGGTGGGAGAGACATTAGTCATAACCTCCGGCCTTCACTCTTGGATGCCGTATCACAGCTTTCTATTGTAAATGGTTTATTTTCAAAGTAGTACTCAATGATCTATGTGAATTCTGGTTTAGATCTTTGAAATCAGTATTCTTG
Organism: Paludibacter sp.; assembly: GCA_037144275.1. Taxonomy (GTDB): domain Bacteria; phylum Bacteroidota; class Bacteroidia; order Bacteroidales; family Paludibacteraceae; genus Paludibacter. The sequence goes on from JBAWXD010000056.1 coordinate 9,937, forward strand.
TAAAATTGAAAAAAATATTTTCCGGATTTTTCCAGAAAAAAGAGAACCTTTTTTGATTTAACCCAAAATCCCTTATTATTGGGTTGTTTTATTTTGATATAACCCAAAAAATACACTTTTTTGGTTATGTTTTATCGATACAACCCAAAAAAAACACGAAAAATTGGTTATATTTTCACCGAAAATTAAATGGAAAATATATGAATAACATCAATCATTTACCAGTATCTATAGATTTAGAGACAAAACCGCTACTATTCACAAATGACATATTATTGAACTAATTCACTGTTTATGTTGCAAAACATAAAAATTGATTTCGAAGAACTGAAAATAAGTGTTTACTTTACACTTCTATTTCGTGGATTAAATGAAATAATATGAACTTTGATAGTTAGAATTATATTCTCTTTCGTATTAAATTGAATGACAGCAGCATTTTATAAAAATAAAGATAAATTTTACATTGCGGTTGACTGCATTATAATGGGATTTCAGGATAATGAATTAAATATCTTAATAGCTAAACGTCCGTTTGAACCAATGAAGGGTGGTTGGTCATTGATGGGTGGATTTGTAAATGAATTCGAAAGTATAAATGATGCTGCTAAAAGGGTAGTGGGTGAGTTTACCGGCATTGATGATATTTACATGGAACAGGTTGGTGCTTTTGGCGAACTTGACAGAGATTTAGAACGTGTAATCTCAATAGCGTATTATGCTCTCGTCGATATTGAGAAGTTTGACACTACGCTGGCAGTAAAATATGATGCCCGTTGGGTGAAAATTACACAACTTCCGGAGCTTATTTTTGATCATTCGCTGATGGTAAAAAACACCCTGAATTTGTTACAACGCCGGGCTGCGGTAAAGCCAATTGGTTTTAATCTGCTACAGGAGCAATTTACTTTGCCTACTTTGCAAAGTTTGTACGAGTCTATTTACCAGGAAGATATAGATAAACGAAATTTTAGAAAAAAGATACTATCTATGGATATCCTAGAAAAACTGGATGAAAAAGATAAAAGTTCTTCCCGAAAGGGAGCATTTTATTATCGATTCATTAAAGAGAAATATGATCAGTTGATACAACAAGGGCTCCATTTCTCTATTTGATATTTTTTTAATCATATAAGTGTATGTAATACCCTTATTAATATTTTTTTTAAGAATTATGTTAGAAGCATTAAAAGAAGAAGTATTTCATGCTAATCTGGATTTAGTCAAGCATGGATTGGTGATTTTTACCTGGGGAAATGTGAGCGCCATCGACCGGGCTACAGGTCATGTAGTGATTAAACCCTCTGGCGTATCGTACGAAGACATGAAAGCCGAAGACATGGTTGTGGTAGATTTAGACGGCAACATAATCGAAGGAAAACTAAAACCATCGTCGGACACAGCGACTCACCTTGTATTTTACAAAGCTTTCCCAAACATTGGCGGCGTGGTTCATACTCATTCAACCTATGCAACGGCCTGGGCTCAAGCCGGTTGCGATATTCCAAACATTGGAACAACACATGCCGATTATTTCAGCGATGGCATTCCCTGCACCCGCGATATGACCCAAGCCGAAGTGGAAGGTGAATACGAAAAAGAAACCGGAAACGTAGTTGTGGAAAGATTCAACGGATTGAATCCAGACTTTATTCCTGGCGTACTGATAAAAAATCACGGACCATTTTCGTGGGGGAAAAATGCGCACGATGCCGTTCACAATGCTGTGGTAATGGAACAGGTGGGCAAAATGGCGTATATAGCCTACGGAATAAATCCAAATCTAACTATGAATCCGCACTTAATCAAAAAACATTTTTATCGTAAGCACGGACCTGATGCGTATTACGGACAATGACCTCACCCCAACCCTCTCCGGAGGAGAGGGAGAGTACAAAAAGCAAGATTTTGAAAAAAGTAGTGAATTATAAATATTAAAAAACAACCAATTAAAAACAAATCCTCTTAAACCCTTAATTCCCTCTCCTTTGGAGAGGGTTAGGGAGAGGTAAACATTATGGCATTCAAAGATTTAGAAGTATGGTTTATCACCGGAGCACAGTTGCTTTACGGTGGTGATGCAGTAGTGAGCGTAGATGCACACTCAAACGAAATGGTTAAAGGTCTGAACGATTCAGGTAACCTTCCGGTAAAAGTTGTTTACAAAGGAACAGCTAATTCTTCTTCAGAAATTTCTGAAATTATGCGTGCAGCTAACGGCGACACCAAATGTATCGGTATGATTACCTGGATGCACACTTTCTCTCCTGCTAAAATGTGGATTCATGGTTTATTGGATTTCAAAAAACCATTGTTGCACCTTCACACACAGTTCAACCAACAAATTCCCTGGTCGGAAATCGACATGGATTATATGAACCTGAACCAATCGGCTCACGGTGACCGCGAATTCGGTTTTATCACCAGCCGCTTACGCAAACCACGCAAAATCGTTGTAGGTTACTGGAAAGACAAATCAACTCACGACAAAATCTCTGGCTGGATGCGCGTTTGTGCAGCTCAGGCTGATGCTCAGGACATGTTGATTATCCGTTTCGGCGACAACATGAACAACGTGGCTGTAACCGATGGCGATAAAGTAGAAGCTGAAATCCGTTTGGGTTACCACGTGGATAATGCGCCTATCGCTAAACTGGTTCCTTTTGTTGAAGCAGTTACCGAAGCTGAAATCGATGAATTAATTGCTGTATACGAAAAATTGTATGACTTTGCGGATGACTGTAAAAAAGGTGCTGAAAAACACATTTCTGTACGTCAGGCTGCTGCTCAGGAAATCGGTCTTCGTCGTTTCTTAGAGTCTAAAGGCGCTAAAGCATTTACTACCAGCTTCAACGAACTGGAAGGAATGTCTCAATTGATGGGATTTGCTTCTCAACGTTTGATGGCCGAAGGTTACGGTTTCGGTGCTGAAGGCGACTGGAAAACAGCTGCTCTTTGCCGCACTATGTGGGTAATGGCCGAAGGTCTTCCCGGAGGATGTTCTTTCCTTGAAGATTATGTATTGAACTTCGACGGTGCTAACAGCTCTATCCTTCAATCACACATGTTGGAAATCAACCCTGAAATCGCAGGCAACAAACCTCGTATCGAAGTTCACTTCTTAGGAATTGGTGATGCAGGCGTTTGTGCCCGTTTGATCTTCCAGGCTCACGAAGGTTCTGGTATCGCTACAACTATCGTGGACATGGGTAACCGTTTCCGTATGATCGTAAACGAAGTAGAAGTTATCAAACCTGAGGCATTGCCTAAACTTCCTGTTGCTTGTGCATTGTGGATTCCACAACCAAACATCGAAGTTGGTGCAGGTGCTTGGATTACAGCAGGTGGTACACACCACTCAAGCTTCTCTTTCTCTATCACTACTGAAATGATGGAAGACTATGCTGAAATTCTGGACATCGAAATGTTGATTATCGACAAAGACACCAACATTCGTCAATTCAAACAAGACATCCGTAATAACGAAGTGTATTACATGTTGAATAAAGCGTTGAGATAATTTATCAATATGCCAATAAGCTAATGTGCCAATAATTGGCATATTGGCTTATTGGCTAATTAGCACATTAGAAAAAATGAAATACGTTATAGGTTTAGATTATGGAAGCGACTCAGCCCGCGCGGTGGTTGTAAACGCCGAAACAGGTGAGGAAATGGCTTCATCAGTAAAATATTACCCACGTTGGATGGAAGGAAAGTATTGTGTTCCTACCGCCAACCAATACCGTCAACACCCACAGGATTATGTTGATGCATTGGAATACACCGTTAAAGATGCACTTTCAAAATGTCCGGCCGGAACAGGCGAACAAGTAGTTGGTATTGCCTTTGACACCACCGGAAGTACACCTGTATTTACTGACAAAAATGGAACACCGCTTTCATTATTACCTGAGTTTGCTGAGAATCCTAACGCCATGTTCGTGTTGTGGAAAGACCACACAGCGATCAAAGAAGCTGAAGAAATCAACGAACTGGCTGCTAAATGGGACATTGACTACACTTCGTACGAAGGTGGTATCTATTCTTCAGAATGGTTTTGGGCAAAAGCATTGCACGTACTTCGCTCAGACGAAAAAGTGCGTAACGCCGCATATTCTATCGTAGAACACTGCGACTGGTTACCGGGCTTACTGGTAGGTAAAACCAATCCGCACGAAATTTGCCGCAGCCGTTGTGCTTCAGGCCACAAAGCTATGTGGTTGGAGAAATGGGGCGGACTTCCTGCCGAAAACTTCCTGGTAGAACTGGATCCACTATTGGCCGGTTACCGCGACCGCCTTTACACCAGCACTTGCCCAAGCGACAAGAAAACAGGTGAACTGACTGAAGAATGGGCTTCACGCCTGGGCTTAACTACCAAAGTTGCCGTTGCCGTTGGTGCATTCGATTGCCACATGGGTGCTGTTGGTGCCGAAGTAAAACCGGGTGCGTTGGTTCGTGTTATCGGAACTTCTACCTGCGATATTATGGTTGCCAGCTATGAAGAAATGGGCAGTAAACTTATTCCGGGCATTTGCGGACAGGTTGACGGTTCGGTTATTCCGGGCATGGTTGGTTTGGAAGCAGGACAATCGGCTTTTGGTGATGTATATGCATGGTTCAAAAATGTGATTGCCTGGCCGGTAGTGAATATTCTGTCAAAAACAACTTTGATTGACGAAGCTACCAAACAAAAACTGATTGACGAAACAGTGGATCAGATTATTCCAGCTTTGTCTATCGAAGCTGCAAAAGTACCTGTTTCTGAATCAACTATTTTGGCAACCGATTGGATGAACGGTCGCCGCACTCCGGATGCCAACCAAAAAGTAAAAGGAACCATTACCGGATTAAATCTGGGTAGCTCTGCTCCGCTTATCTTCCGTGCCTTGGTTGAAGCTACTGCTTACGGTTCAAAAGCTATCGTTGATCGCTTCATCGAAAACGGTGTGGTTATCAACGAAATCATTGGTATCGGTGGTATTGCCTTGAAATCGCCTTTCGTAATGCAAACATTGGCAGATGTATTGAATATGCCTATTAAAGTGGCTAAAGCTGAACAGGCTTGTGCTTTCGGAACTTCGATGTTTGCTGCAGTAGTAGCCGGTGTTTACGAAAAAGTAGAAGACGCTCAGGCGGCTATGGGAATGGGCTTTGCTCAGGAATTTTTTCCAATTGCTGAAAATGTGACTTTGTATGCTGAACTCTACAAAGATTACATCAAACTCGGTCAGTTTACAGAGAAAGAATTGTTTTCGTAAACCATTATAATAATTCATTATGAAAAAACTCATTTATTTAGCATTAATTCCAATTCTTATGGTAGCTTGTAAAGATAAAAATGAAAAAACGCTATCCGGGCTTTTAAAAACTGATTTTGAGCAGGTAATCAACGGTGATTCAACCGGTTTGTATGTTCTCAAAAATGCTGCAGGTGTGGAAGTTTGTATTACCAACTATGGCGGACGTATTGTTTCGGTTATGGTGCCTGATAAAACCGGAAAATTGCAGGATGTGGTTCTTGGATTCGACAGTGTGGCAGATTATGTGAAAGTTCCGAGTGATTTTGGTGCTTCAATTGGCCGTTATGCTAACCGCATTAAAAATGGTCAGATAACCATTGATGGAAAAACTATTCAGTTGCCAAAGAATAACTTTGGACACTGTTTGCACGGTGGACCTAAAGGCTGGCAATATCAGGTGTACAAAAACGTGAAACAAACGGGAGACTCAGTAGTTGAAATGACCCGTTTCTCACCCGATGGAGATATGAATTTCCCCGGAGCAGTGGCTGCAAAAGTTACATTCACGCTTACAAAGGACAACGCCATTAAGATTGATTTTGAAGCTACTACCAACAAGAAAACTGTGATTAATATGTGTAATCACTCGTATTTCAACTTGTCTGGTGATGCTACCAAACCAATTACTGACCACTTGTTGTATATCAATGCCGATAACTTCACTCCGGTGGACAGTACCTTCATGACAACCGGCGAAATTGCTCCGGTAAAAGGAACTCCGATGGATTTCACAACAGCAAAAGCAATTGGTACAGACATTACTAAATACGATTATGTTCAGTTGAAAAACGGAAATGGTTATGATCATAACTGGGTGCTAAATACTGCCGGTGATGTTAGTAAACAAGCAGTTAAAGTTACTTCGCCTGTCAGCGGAATTTCATTGGAGGTATTTACAAATGAACCAGGTATTCAGGTTTATACCGGAAACTTCCTGGATGGAAAAGCTAAAGGCAAAAAAGGAATTGTTTACAACCAACGCGCAGCCGTGTGTCTGGAAACACAACATTATCCCGACAGTCCGAATAAACCACAGTGGCCTTCAGTTATTCTTGAGCCAGGTAAGGTTTATAAAAGCACCTGTATTTATAAATTTGGCGTAGAAAAATAATAATCAATTAAATCAATAGAATTATGAATTGGAGTTCACATGAATTTATTTGGCTCGACTGGGTGATTATCGCGGTCGGAATATGTGCTGTAACATGGGCTGTGTGGCGTTCGGTACAAAAACACAATCGTTTGTCACAGGGTGCTGACAGTGAAGATTTCCTGTTTGGTAAAGGCGAACCATGGTACATCATTGGTGCCGCTATATTTGCTGCTAACATTGGTTCTGAACATCTTGTAGGACTTGCCGGCACAGGTGCAAAGGCTGGTGTAGGTATGGCACACTGGGAAATGCAGGGTTGGATGATACTCATTTTAGGATGGCTATTTGTGCCTTTCTACCAACTTATGAACATCAAGTTGGGGAAAATCATTACGATGCCCGACTTCCTTAAAAATCGCTACACAGCTCGTACAGGTTCATGGTTATCTATCATTACACTTATAGCCTATGTGCTTACCAAAGTGAGTGTAACAGCATTTACCGGAGGGATTTTTCTGGAAAGTCTTCTTGGCTTGCCGTTCTGGTACGGAGCTATTGGTTTGATAGTTATTACAGGTCTTTTTACCGTTTTTGGTGGTATGAAGGGTGTTATGACACTGTCGGCCATTCAAACTCCTATTCTTATTATTGGCTCATTCCTGGTGCTTTTCCTTGGATTATCAGCACTTGGAGGCGGCAATATTGCTCATGGTTGGACTGCCATGATTGATTATTCAAAATCGCTGAGCGTTGGAGCAGACGGTGTTGCACACGGAACAAATCACATGTTCCACTTCGAGACGGGTGATCCTTTGTATGACGACTATCCCGGCTTTTGGGTGTTTATCGGTGCAACGATTATCGGTTTTTGGTATTGGGCAACCGACCAACATATCGTTCAACGTGTACTCGGACAGACTAAAGGCGAAGCAAGTGATGTAGTAATGAAACGTGCTCGCAGAGGTACTATTGCAGCCGGTTATTTCAAAATTTTACCTGTATTTATGTTCCTGATACCTGGTATGATTGCCGCCGCATTGGCAGCTCGTCCGGGCAGTGGATTTACCTTAGCTAATCCTGATACCGCTTTTGGGTCGATGGTTAAGTTTGTATTACCTGCAGGTGTAAAAGGTATTGTCACTATTGGTTTTATATCTGCATTGGTTGCTTCGTTGGCAGCATTCTTCAACTCCTGTGCTACGCTGTTTACCGAAGACTTTTATAAACCCATGTTCAAAGGTAAGACCGAAGCCAGATACGTTTTGGTAGGTCGTATTGCAACCGTTGTAGTCGTGGTACTTGGTATTGGATGGATTCCTGTTATGATGAGTCTGGGCAGCCTTTATTCTTATCTTCAGGGCATTCAATCCTTACTCGCTCCTGCAATGGTAGCCGTATTTGTTTTAGGTATATTCTCTAAAAGGATTACGCCTAAGGCAGGTGAAGCCGGTTTAATTGTTGGCTTTCTGATTGGAATGGCACGTTTGCTGACTAACATCTTTACAAACACTGGCAAAGACATAATGACAGGTCAGTTGTGGGAATCAACCCATTGGTTCTGGCATACAAACTGGCTAATCTTTGAAATATGGTTACTTGTATTTATTATGTTGTTCATGGTTGTAGTATCATTCTTTACTAAAAAACCAACGGCAAAACAGGTTGAGTTTATCACTTTCACAGGTGATTACAAAAAACTAATTTTCCAGAGCTGGAACAAGTGGGATGTTATTGCCTCACTGGGTGTAGTAGCTATTTGTGCAGCATTCTACTGGTATTTCTGGTAATCAACAAAACCTTTAAGAGTTCAAAACACTTACACATCAATTTGTGTAGGTGTTTTTTGTTTAATCGTCAAGAATGACGAGAGTATTATACGGGTTAAGAGATTTATAGAGAGACTTTTATGAGAAAAGGAACTAAAC
>JBAWXD010000057.1:0-18073 GCA_037144275.1 Paludibacter sp.
AGAATAAAACTAATATAATTAACGTATACATTGTTATAGTCTAAAATATTATACGATTAGAGTGCAAATATATTAAATAATGTTTGTAATAGCTATATATATTCACATAAATTTATCAATATAGAACTAAATCTAATCTTTTCATTCTTTCAGATAAAAAAGCCCGACTGCTGATCGGGCTTTTGGCTAAATTTAGGAAATAGATGGCTCAGATAAATTTCACAACCTCATCAATGGGTTTGCGAAGTTTCTGACCTTTCTTCACAAAACCTGCTTTCGGATAACCAAGGGGAGTGATGGCGAAAATTACTTCTTTTTCTGAAAGTTCTAGAACCAAACGAAGTGTAGTATAGTCAAAATTAGCAATCCAACAGGTACCTACACCCAGACTTTCAGCAGCCAGAATCAGATGATTCATAGCAATGGTTAGGTCAGTTTCAATGCTATTGTACCCATCAGCACGTTTCCATGCTTTTTCTTTATTCCCTGTAACGATTAGCACATACGGCGCATCGGCAAACCAAGCCCTTGGATAAGTGGCGCAAACCGCAGCCAGTTTTTCGGGGGACGAAACTACCACAAATTGCCAGGGTTGAAAATTAGCAGCCGATGGTGCTAAACGCCCGGCTTCGAGTATTTGCAACAATATATCCATTGGAACAGGTTTTGCCGGATCGTAATTGCGTATGCTTTCGCGCTGCTTGACAATTTCAAGAAAATTCATAGCTTATTTACTTCAATCTTTCACACAACGAACAGAAAACCCAAATCCTTTTAAATCAGTCACTCGAGTTGATCCATTACTATAATAATAAAACTTTCTCGACCATGCTTCAGTCGTCGAATATTCGGTAGATGTCCAAAAATCAGCACTTTGTGTAAGATTTCCTATACTGGCTTCGCCTGTCCGAAAACCTCCGGGTAAAACATTCAATCCACTCGAGTTAGTTCCATTTCCATCTTGAATCCATCCTGTTTGTGATTTTAATTGTAAGCCAAAATTATCTCCGAGATAAGTTCTTAAAATATCCCATTCGTCATGAGTTGCAACATGCCAACCTACCGGTGCAATCTTACGACTATCAGCCACCGCATACCAATTATACAGGTTCCCATATATTCCATCGTTACAAAACGCTCCAACACTTAATTGACCAAAATGTAAGTTAGCACTTTCATCGGGAATTGGATCTCCATTTCTATATTTAGTAGTTCTCAGGTTTTCAACCATCCAAGTCTGAGTCCCAACAACTATCCAGTGATATATATTTCCATCTATGTCAGTTGTTGCATTTGTTTTAAAAGTTATGCTATCAATTTTCGCTGTTGCAAATTTAACTAAGTTGCCATTTTGATGAATATACAAAGTGTCCTGAGCTTCCATTGTTTTCAAAAACAATGAAATTGTAAATAGTAGAAAAAATACTTTTTTCATAATAAATTCCTCCTAATTTAGTTTTTAATGAATTTGTTAGTTACAATGATTTTATTGTCTAATAAGCGACAGAAATAAAGCCCTTTTTGAATGCTAGTAACATCAATTGCAAAAGGGAACTGATCCAACATATAGTTAATTATTTTTTTATAAATTATTTTCCCATCAATGCTAATAATTTCAATTTGAATTGTTTTTTCAAATTCAGGAAGATAATTGACATGTAAAATATTAGTAACCGGATTTGGGAATAACGATAATTTTTCCGATTCATTTACAACCTGGTTTATGTTCAAAAAAGTACTTTTGAAAATTACTTTTTGAATGTTCGGGAGTGAATAAACCTTTGAATTTCCGACTGTTGAATTAACAGCCATACTGCCGACTGAAAATGTCAGTTTTTGAATGTAGCTCAAAGTTAAATTACTTTGAACACCAGCTTTTTCAAGTACATACATGTTTTGTGTATGCCCAATCTGATAAAAAATCAGACAAAGAAAGATTAAATTAAACTTTTTCATGTTCTTTTAGTTTTAAAATTTAATGAGAAGAATTCTATATTTTAATAACGAACAAATTCAAGTTATAAATATGAACCAGAAATCATATCAGATATTTTTATAAAATATAGAAAAACCCGATATTCTTTAAATAATTAACACAATAATCAGATAGGACATATAAGGAAATACCTATGTATCTATCTATAAATAAGAACAATGAAATTTTATAATGATTTAGGATGGAACTATAATAATAGTGTGTAAAGATAAATACAAAATACAACACAACAAAACAAATATTAATATATTGAGTTAAAATAATATTGTTTTTGTATTTTCATTCAAATAAACTACTTTTGCTTTGTTTTAAAACTGAAAGAATAATGAACAAATATTTAATCAAATCTACGCTTATGGCAATTGCCGTTGCAGCTGCTTCGTGCAGTCCAAAAGAGGATAGCCCCATTATAGGTAAACAAAATCCGAAAATTGAAAATGGACGTATGACGCCCGAAGTATTATGGTCGTTTGGGCGGGTAGCCGGCGTACAGGTTTCGCCTGACGGATTGAAAGTGCTTTACAGCGTTTCGTATTACAGCATCCCTGAAAATAAAGGGAATTCTGAGATTTTCGTCATGAATGCAGACGGCTCGGACAAAAAACAAATCACCAAAACAGCCACCCGTGAAGCTGCCGCCAAGTGGATGAAAGATGGAGAACATATCGCTTTCTTATCATCAGAGACAGGCTCTATGCAACTTTGGACTATGAAAGCTGACGGCTCAAACCGAAAGCAAATCACGCATCGTGATGGCGATATCAGCGATTTCGTTTTCTCACCCGATGAATCAAAATTATTGTTCGTAACGGATGTGAAATACGGTGAACGTACGGTGGATAAATACCCTGACCTGCCCAAAGCCAGCGGTTTAATCGTAAAAGACCTGATGTACAAGCATTGGGACGAATGGGTGCAAACCGTTCCGCATCCCTTTGTGGCTGATTTTAAAGACAATAAAATTGAAAACGAAAAAGATATTTTGAAAGGAGAACCTTATGAAAGTCCAATGAAACCCTGGGGTGGCATTGAGCAATTGGCGTGGAGTCCGGATGGAAAAATAGTGGCTTACACCTGCCGCAAGAAAACAGGGAAAGCGTACGCTCTTTCAACCAATTCGGATATTTATTTTTATAACCTCGAAACCAGCAAAACCGAGAACAAAACTGAAGGCATGATGGGTTACGACCAAAATCCAACCTTTTCGCCCGACGGCAAATGGTTGGCTTGGGAGAGTATGGAGCGTGACGGGTATGAAGCTGACAAAAACCGTTTATTCATCATGAATCTTCAAACCGCAGAGAAAACAGACCTTTCAGTTGGTTTCGACCAGAATTCTACAGGATTAACCTGGACTGCAGACAGTAAATCTATTCTTTTCGTAAGCTGCTGGCATGCAGTAACAGAGATTTATCGTGCTGATATTGCTGACAAAAATATTACTCAAATTACCAAAGGTATTCACGATTACTCTTATGTTGCTGAAGCAAAAGGAAAACTTATTGGTGTTTATCATTCTATGAGTAAACCCGACGAAATTTACTCAATTGACCCGAAAACGGGAATTGAAACTGAGCTTTCGTTTGAAAACAAAGATATCCTAGCTAAGCTTGAAATGGGCAAAGTGGAAGAACGCTGGATTGAAACAACTGATCACAAACAAATGCTGACCTGGGTGATTTATCCGCCTAAATTCGACAAAACCAAAAAATATCCGGCCTTACTTTTCTGCGAAGGTGGACCACAATCCACTGTCAGTCAGTTTTGGTCGTATCGATGGAACTTGCAACTAATGGCTGCAAATGGCTATATTGTAGTTGCGCCTAACCGACGGGGATTGCCGAGTTTTGGCATGGAATGGCTGGAGCAAATCAGCGGTGATTATGGCGGACAAAATATGCTCGATTATTTCTCGGCCATCGACGCATTGGCAAAAGAACCGTATGTAAACAAAGATAAACTGGGCTGTGTAGGTGCGAGTTATGGCGGATTTTCGGTTTACTGGCTTGCCGGACATCACGAAAAACGCTTTAAAGCATTCCTGGCTCACGACGGCATGTTCAACCTACCTCAGCAATACCTCGAAACCGAAGAAATGTGGTTCGTGAATTGGGATTTAGGTGGTCCGTACTGGGATAAAGCCAATGCTATTGCTCAAAAATCGTATGCCAACTCGCCACACTTGTTTGTGGATAAATGGGACACGCCGATTCTGGTCATTCACGGTGAAAAAGATTATCGCATTTTGGCGTCACAAGGCATGGCAGCGTTTAATGCGGCTGTATTACGTGGTGTTCCTGCGGAAATGCTCATTTTTCCTGACGAAAACCACTGGGTGCTGAAGCCTCAGAACGGAATTTTATGGCAACGAACTTTTTATGAATGGTTGGATAAATGGCTGAAATAATGACCTCGCCCCTGACCCCTCTCCCAAAGGAGAGGGGAAATATGAAAATGAAAGTATATTTATTTTTACTTTTGTCAGTTATACTTGCTGCTTGTTCGGCAATTTCCGAACCACTTCAAACACAAAATCTTCAGAATAAACTGACTGAAACACCTGATTTGATTATACTTGAATCGGGCAATTCTACTCCTGCAACTATGGGTTTTGTGTATTATCCGGGTGGTTTGGTTGATCCGCACGCCTATTTACAATGGCAGGATAAATTAGTGACATTGAATCCCGGTTTGAAAATAATTACCGTAAAAATGGCCAGTAATCTGGCTGTTTTTGGAATTAACAAAGGAATGTCAGTTTTAAAAGATTATCCAGCAATAACTTCCTGGATAACTGGTGGACATTCGTTGGGTGGAACAATGGCGGCTGAATTAATCAACAATAACCCGGCTAAATTCAAAGGTTTGGTTTTTATTGCCTCCTACCCTGCCAGTGATATTTTGAAAAACTGGGAAGGTGCTATATTAAGCGTTCATGCCAGTAAAGATGGTCTTTCTACCCTGGCAAAAATTGAAAAGTTTAAAACTTATTTATCTGACCCAGTAATAATGGCCGGTGACAATAATTTTACTCTTCCGGTTCAATCCAAAACACATTATTACGAAATCATGGGAGGTAATCATGGTCAGTTTGGCAATTACGGTATTCAGGCAGGCGATTCAGTAGCTAGCATTTCCGCTACAGCCCAACAAGCCCAATTAATTCAGGTTATTCAAAATTTTATTTTGAAATTATGAGACGATTAATTATAATTTCAGCAATTTTATTGACTTTCTTCGGACAAAAAGAACTGAAAAGTCAGCAACTTTCCATTTACCTTAACTCGCTGAATGGTATTTATGCCGAAAATGCATTTGCAGGAGGTTCACGTGGTGGTTCGCTGGGTTTGAATTACATTCAGCCAATACAACAAAACTGGAAATGGCTCGGCGGATTGGAAATTAATACAGTTTCGTGGGGAAATAATCTGGCTGCTAATCTGGGGGTTATTTATTCAAAAGACTTTGCTCCAAAATGGGCCTGGTCGGTTACCGCACTGACTCAACAAGGGATAGCATTATTCAAACCAAATCCATTTTACACATTCAGTTTATCCGGAATGGGCGGCATAGAATACAAAATAAACAGTATAAGTTCGCTTTATTTGGGAACAGGAATACGATTTTATAATTGTCCGGAATACAAAAAATACAGTTTGATTTCCTCCTATCTCGATTTCCCGGTTGAGTTGGGATATCGGATTACTCTAAAAAAATAAAACAGCTTACAATAATTTATCGAAACGCAAAGTTTGAATTAATTTTCAATACTTTGCGTTTCTTTTTATTTCATGCAGAACTCTGCTATAAAATTCATAATTTTGCATTTCACGTTAAATATCAAATTTCTTTTTCAGGCAATGCAACGAAACGGATGAACATTTCATCTATAAGCTAAAGTATGGAAATTAAAGCGGCAAATCCAGACGAACAAAAACTGATTACCGGATGCAAAAAAGGCGAAACCTGGGCACAAAAGCAGGTGTATGAGCTATACGCATCGGCTATGTTCAGCGTATGCGTCCGATATGTGAGCGACCGCGAAACAGCCCGTGATTTGCTGCATGATGGTTTCGTTAAAATCTTTAGCAAAGCGAATACTTTTTCTGAAATTGGTTCATTTGCAGGTTGGATAAGGCGGATTTTTGTTACAACTGCACTTGAATATCTCAGGCAAAACAATGCATTAAGGCAAAATACAGCGATTGATGAATTGGATTATGCAATTGCAGACACTGATATTTCAGTTTTAGATAAAATTTCGGCAGATGATTTACTGGCATGTGTTGCAGATTTGCCTAATGGATACCGAACGGTTTTTAACCTTTATGCATTGGAAGATTATAGTCATGCTGAAATTGCCAACTTATTAAACATCAGCGAAAACACGTCGCGAAGCCAGTTTATGAGAGCACGAAAAATATTGCAAACCAAAGTAGAAGGTTTAGGACTTTCGGGTTTATAGTTTAGAAATATAATGCAGAATAATACACAAAATATTAATGAACTTGACGCATTTAGTGAAAAAGTAAAAAGCAAACTCGAAAATCACGGGTTGACGCTTGATGCTGATTTGTGGAACGCTATTCAAGTTGGAGTTGAAAAGAAGAAACGCCGCCCTATGCCGCTTTGGTTTTGGATTCCAATAAGTTCCGCCGCTGTTATTGCCTTGCTGTTTACATTTCGCCCTACTTCCGATAATACAACTTTAATTTCAAAATCGAAACCAAATCCAGTTCAACAAACGCAATTTGAAACAAAAAAACCATTAGCTCAGGAGTTAAGAAGACCTGCTAAATCAAACAAGGTAAAGCCGAATCGAATAAATACCCAATTAAAACCTGCTATAAATCAATCTGTTTTTACATCGAATATAAGCTCATCAAGCATTACAGCTCGTGAAACTGAGACAAATAGTAAAGTTTTGGGATTGACCGAGAAAGCAGAAGTCAGGGATAGTACGCTTGCAAATGTTGTAATGGAAAAACCGGACACGGTTTCAAAAAAACAAATTGCCAGTAAGCGAACGGACATATGGCCGATAAATCCTGAAAACAAGTCGGTAATCAAGGAGAAATTTAAAAACAGATGGCTGCTAGCTGCTTCGGTTGGTTCAGGGAGTAATACTTCTTCCGGGTTGGATAATCTTACTCCGGCAACACTTTCGAATGATATAGTGAAAGCAGGAACCTCATATACAGCCATTATGGCACCTGAAAATTTCTCAAGTGTTCATTACAGCCTGCCACTTTCATTAGGGTTAAAGATCAGAGATAATTTTTCCAAAAATCTGAGTCTTGAAACCGGATTGGTCTATACCTATCTGCAAACCGATTTTTCGAACAGCGGATTTTTATCCACCGATGCCAGATTAAGTCTTCATTATCTGGGCATTCCACTGAAATTGATTGTAAAACTTTGGAATAACAAGCAATGGGAAGTGTATGTTTCGGGAGGTGGAACGATTGAGAAAGGACTGCGCTCGGTATATCAACAAAATCAGACTACCAGTTTTCAAACAATGGTTACAACAGCCGAAACCAACATTTCAGGACTTCAGTTCTCGTTGAATACGGCAGCAGGTGTGAGTTATAAAATCAACCGTAATCTGGGCATTTTCTTTGAACCCAATTTCTCGTACTTTTTCAATAACGATCAGCCGGTTAGCATTCGTTCCAAACAGCCGGATGTTTTCAGTTTGGAACTTGGAGTCCGATATGACTTAAATCCACTAAAGAAATGAAAGCAAAAAATAATTTGATATTTTTGATTATGATTTTGAATCTGGCGTGTACCAATGAGCTGGATAAAAGAATAACTCAGGTAAACTACGGAACTTCGTTTGGTGAATGTATGGGTTATTGCAATCATCAAGTATCATTTACTGTCGATTCCTTAAAGTACAGTTGCATTTCTAACGGGAACATTCTTCCACAAAAAGATTTTTCCGAAAAAACTAAGTCAACTACCTGGGACTCTATCAGAACAAATATTGCCACAAGCTCTTTTTTTGCACTTCCGGCGGTAATTGGATGTCCCGACTGTGCCGATGGTGGTGCCGAATGGCTCGAACTGATTTTGAACAACGGCGAAACACACAAAGTAAGCTATGAATACGGAAACAGCCCGACAATTATTAAAGATTACATAAACAAATGCAAACAGATTTTAGACAAAAACACCTGTCAGCAAGCGTATTAAATTCAAACACGTTAAATTATAAAAGCCATGAAAATGCTATTCAAATTATCATTAATCGTCTTATTGATTCCGGCCTGCACCGGACAAAACGACCCGATTTATCAGATTCCGAAAGATGCAACGCCTATCGCACTTTCATCTGCTCAACAAAAACGGGTAAGTCAGGACAATAGCTTTGCATTCGATTTGCTGAAAAACACTATTGCCAGCTCGGACCAAACCAATGTTTTCGTATCTCCTTTAAGCGTAAGCATTGCACTGGGAATGGCATGGAATGGTGCTAACGGTGATACCAAAACCGAAATGGAAACGGCATTGAAAATGAATGGCATGTCAGTTGAAGACATCAATTCGTACTACAAAATCATGCAATCTACATTACCCGGCATTGACCCGACCACCAAACTCAGCATTGCCAATTCGCTGTGGTATAGAACAGGATTTGCCGTAAAACCGGACTTTTTGAAAGTGAATACTGATTATTTCGGAGCTTATGTAAAAGAACTTGATTTTTCGCAAGCTTGGGCAGTGGATACCATAAACAACTGGTGTTCAAAGAAAACCAATAAAATGATTCCACAGGTTTTGACCAAAATTCCGAATGATATTGTTATGTATCTGGTTAATGCTGTCTATTTCAAAGGTATCTGGCGTAAGAAATTTGATAAAGTCAATACAAATGAAGCCAACTTCACAAATGAATTGGGCAATTCAGTGAAAGTAAACATGATGTATCAGAAAGACACATTCTCGTACAATGCCGATTCCTATGCTCAATACCTTGATATGCCTTATGGCAATAAAGCTTTCAGCATGACTGTGATTTTGCCAAACGATGGGAAAACAACTGTCGATGTATTGAATTACCTGACCGTTGACAAATGGAATTCCATAATCGCTTATTTACCAACAACAAAAGTGGAAGTCTATCTGCCACGGTTCAATAACAAAAATAACCTGAGTTTAATCAATCCCTTGGAAAATATGGGCATGAAACTGGCGTTTAGTGATCTGGCAGATTTTTCAAAAATAGCTGATATTCAACTATTAATATCATCTATTCAACATATTACTAATATCGAAGTTACAGAAGAGGGAACAGAAGCCGCAGCTGTAACTATTATTGGTGTTGGAGTTACATCCATGCCTGTTACACCTCCAACTCCGGTATTCAAGGTCAACAAACCCTTCCTGTTTGTTATCCGCGAAAAAAGCACAGGCGTGATTCTGTTTGTTGGAAAAATGGGAACTGTGGATAAGTTTTAATTCTGAAATTAAATAATACAATCAAAAGTCTTAAAGTCCTCTAAAGGGGGATTTAGGGGGCTAATAAAATTCAATATCATGAAAAAACTATTATTTCTATTCAGTATTTCATTGCTTGCTTTGACCGCTTGTAATGATGTAGTTACGGAAATGGTGACTTACAAAGTCAATGAACCTATATTTATGTCCACTGAAACTTTCCGTAATTCGGTGAAAGTAACCAAAGTACCTCAATCGATTGGTGGAATTGGTAAAATGTGCTTTTACAACAACTATTTGTATATTTCTGAGCCACAGAAAGGTATTCACATTATCAACAACACCGATCCGGCTAATCCGCAGTCGGTTGGCTTTATTGAATTGTTGGGAAATGCCGATTTGGCTATTCGTAATGGCTTGCTGTATGCCGATTCGTATATCGATTTGGTGTGGTTCGATGTGAGTGATCCATCGAATCCCTTGCTAAAAGGACGACTTGATTCAATATTTACAAATGCATTGCCAACCATTCCAAATCAATATGCAATAGATTATAACACAACCTACTCAGGTGGAAGTAATGGGATTATTGTAGGATGGGAGCTTAAAGAAAAAACTGAACCGGTAAGTCAGTATCGAGGTGGTTGGCTCAAAGGCGGTTGGCCCGAAATGATGTATGACCTTGCAACTCCTACTTCTACAAATAGTGGAACTGCCACAACCGGTATAAACGGTTCGATGGCTAGTTTTACTATTTACGAAAATAAATTATATACCGTTATAAACAACAATTTGAATATCTTTGACTTAACGGGTGAGAAGCCTCAAAAAGCAACCGACAATATGTACGTTGGTTGGAATGTAGAAACAATTTTCAGTAATAAAACTAATCTTTATTTCGGAACAAGCACCGGAATGTTGATTTATTCTGTTGCCGACCCATTGAAACCACAATATCAATCGGCTATCTCACATGCTTTTGGATGTGATCCGGTGGTGGTTGATAACGACCTGGCTTATGTAACTATTCATTCGGGTAACCGCTGCGGGCAGTCGACCAACGAACTGATGATTGTGGATGTGAAAGATGTAAAAAACCCAAAAATGCTCGTTTCATACGGTATGACAGAACCCAAAGGATTAGGCATTGACGGTGGAAAACTCTTTCTGTGCGACGATGGACTGAAAATATATAAAATTAGTGCACCCGAAACTTTGTTGGCTAATAAACTGGTTCAATACAGCGGCATGGATGGATTTGATGTGATCCCATTCAATAATACTCTAATGATGATTGCCAACGACGGTTTGTATCAATATGATTATTCTGACATAAATAATATCCATCAAATCAGCAAGATAGCTATAGTAAAATAATTCATCAAAATACGATAAAATATTTATTAAAAATTGAATAATTCATATTTTTCTGCACTATCTTTGCTTCATAATAATTCAATAGATTCTACGATAAAGGTCTATAAAACAGACATTCAATTATGATTTTTCATTTTCCTATTATGAGAATTTTCTAAATTAATACAATTATGAAAAAACGTATTTTTAAAATCCTGTTACTTCTTGTAACCGGACTATTTAGCCTCGTAACAGCAATGGGTCAAATAATGCCACCTGTGCAGGATACATTTGCTGTTTATCCGGCAAATCCTTCTCCAAAGGATAGCGTGTATGTAGCTTATAGTTACATTTCAAACGATGGATGTCCCGATTTCATACTTGTTAAAGACTCCGTTGTTGATGGTCGGGTTTATGTGGGTAAAAGGAATATTGATAATTCAACCCGCATTTGTAACATGATGGTTTCAAGTTTTACTGCAAAATTGAATTTAGGCTTACTTGCAGATAATACTCAAATTTATTTTAATGGTATTTTAGCAAAAACCATTCTTTGGGGCTGTATCATGGATAAACTTGGCGTTGTGATTGACGTTAAAGGCAGTTCAACACTTATTAAAGACAGTTTATCGGGTGATATTTATGCAATTAACAATTCAAAGCTCGCCATTGGTACATTGATTAAATTTAGTGGAGTAAAAATTGAATGTTTTACAACACCCTGTTACAATCTGCTAAATTGTTACGAGATTATTCAAACTCCGCCGCCACCCTGTGTGATGGACAAAGTTGGTTTTGTTGTTGCCGGAATTGCCGGTTGTGCAGATCAAATGTTCATTCAGGAACTATCTCCAATTAGTTCATCCCGCCAGTTATATTTAATCAAAGGAAACATTATTAACAGCAATGGAACTATTTCGAACGGATTGAATGTGGGTGATAAGGTCCGCTTTGGTGGATATTTGATAAAGAATGATTCAAATGTAAATATCCAATGTCGTACTATAGGAGTAGCTACCTGTTACGAAGTAGAACCAACCGA
Organism: Paludibacter sp.; assembly: GCA_037144275.1. Taxonomy (GTDB): domain Bacteria; phylum Bacteroidota; class Bacteroidia; order Bacteroidales; family Paludibacteraceae; genus Paludibacter. Next base: position 11,841 of record JBAWXD010000057.1, read on the forward strand.
CTGCAATATGGATAAATTAGGAACTGTTTTTGCAGTTAAAGATGGTTCTACACTTATAAAGGACAGCTCAACAGGTGATATTTATGTCCTGAATAATTTACAACTGTCAATTGGTACTAGTGTTAAATTCAACGGAGTAAAAATTCAATGTTTCACTACACCCTGTTATAATTTAGTGAATTGTTACGAAATTGTTCAAACTCCGCCTTCAGCTTGTGTAATGGACAAAGTTGGAGTGGTTGTTGATGGAGTCGGAGGTTGTACGGGCCAATTATTTATTGAAGACACATCATACCCCGGTATGAGTATGATTCGTCAATTGTATGCTATTGAAAACAATATTATCTGCACTGGTAGTGTTACCTCCGGCTCAGGTAGTGTTTCAACAACTAATGCAATTTATCCGGTTGGATTGAAAGTGGGCGATAAAGTGCAGTTTGGCGGATATCTGACCCAAAATGATTCCAACAAGATTAGTCTTTGCCATACGGTTGGAGTTGCAACTTGTTATCAAATAATTGAAACACCAGCTTGTGTGATCGATAAAGTCGGTATAGTAGTGCCTGGCATAGATGGATGCACCGGAAAATTATTTATTCAGGAATATTCGCCAATTAGTTCTGTCCGTCAATTATATGCCATTAAAGATATTCCTGTTTTGAACAGTGACGGCTCAACCTTTTTTGGTGGATTAAAAGCAGGTGATAAAGTCCGGTTTGGCGGATACCTGACAAAGAATGATTCTTCTATGTCCGTTCTTTGTTATACAGTTGGTGTTGCTACTTGTTATGAAGTAATAAATACAGAAAATACCTATACATTTACTGGTTCTGTACTTGCCGGAACCGAATTGATAAAATCAGGTTATGCCGTATTATTCAGGAAAGGCTATTACAAGGCTATTACTTCAGGGGCAATCAATGCCGGTTTATTCAAATTTGCCAATTTGCCAAAAGCAGAATACACGCTTTATGCAATTCCCGATTTTACAGTTTACAAAAATTTCCTGCCAACATTCTATATCAATAAATTAAAATTTAAAAATGCTGATTATTTGACCTTGAATGATAGTGTAATAAACATCGTAATTCATCTTCGGGAATTCGTCAGAACGAAAGGAAACGGCAAAATTTCAGGGAATATTTTCTTCGAAACTTATAGTCTTCAGGACAGTGTGTTTGCTAAAAGTGCTTCAACAAGCTTGAATTTGATTAGTAATATTGCTATGAACACGCCGGTAGTTTTGTACAACAATAGCAATGAACCCGTAGCATGGACAGTCACTGATATGGCCGGTTATTATGTTTTTGAGAACATTGCCTTGGATGCTTACAAAGTAGTTGCTGAAACAGCTTCAGCAATAGCTGAGTCGGATGTGGCATTAACTGACAACAACTCAGCTACCAATGCCGACTTAACACTCAAAAGTCAATTAGATAATACGGGTATAAACAATATCGAAAATAATGTGATAAGCATATTCCCAAATCCGGTGGCTAATAATCTGAACATTGAAGTAAATGATCCAACAACCCTAAAAATGTACACGATCTTGGGCAAGTTATTGTTCAGTGAAAATTTGAAATCGGGAATAAATACCTTAAATATCAGTACAATAGAAAAAGGTATTTACGTTGCCAAAATAGGCAATAATACCATCAGAATTGTCAAGAACTAAACATAATAGTCCTAAAAAACAAGTCCTAAAAACAGTTGAGTTTTTAGGACTTGTCATATAATTAGAGTGATTTGATTAACCGTAGATAACTTTACCGTTTTCGTCCTTAAATTCGTCGAAACTCTTGTTGTATTGCTCCATAGCACGGTAGCTCATGGCCATGCTTGAGAATCCACCATCGTGGTAAAGGTTTTGCATAGTTACTTTGCGGGTCAGGTCGCTGAACATAACTACGCAATAGTCGGCACAATCGGCAGCAGTGGCATTACCAAGTGGTGACATACGTTCCGAGAAGTCGAGCAAGCCTTCCATACCTTTTACACCGCTACCGGCAGTGGTTGGCGTTGGCGATTGAGAAATAGTATTCACACGCACACTGTGTTCGCGACCATAAATATAACCAAAACTGCGTGCAATCGATTCGAGAATTGATTTGGCATCAGCCATATCGTTGTAACCGAAAACTGTACGCTGAGCAGCCATATACGAAAGGGCAACTACTGAACCGTAGTCGTTAATTGCATTCATTTTCTTGGCAACCTGTAACATTTTGTGGAATGAAATAGCTGAAATATCAAGCGTGGTAGTCAGCATATCGTAATCAAGGTCATCGTAGGTGCGTTTTTTGCGTACGTTTGGCGACATACCAATGGAGTGAAGAACAAAGTCAATTTTTCCGCCCAAAGCTTCGATTGATTCTTTGAAAACTGTTTCCAGATCTTCCACGCTGGTAGCGTCGGCAGGAATCAGTTTAGCGTTCAGTTTTTCAGCCAAATCGTTGGTTGTGCCCATTCTTACAGCAAGTGGAGTGTTCGACAAGGTGATAATAGCACCTTCTTCAACAACGCGTTCAGCCACTTTCCATGCGATGGACATATCGTTCAACGCACCAAATACAATACCTCTTTTTCCTTTTAATAAATTGTTACCCATGTTTTATTAGTTAATAGTTTCAATAATAGAACATACTGAAATGTAAATTGTTCTGATTTTAAAACTGAATTTCTGCACAAAGATAGACAAAATGTGCAATACTGGAAAATATATTGCTAAGCCAAAGTGAAAAATGAAATGTAAGGTATTGATATATAGCGGTATGTGAAATATATTTTTCGGCAATATTTTAATCAAAAACAGAAGATGAAAACAAACCTACTTATTTTATTTACAGTTTTATGTTTCATTTCATGCAAAGAAGAAATTCCGAGCATGAAACAAAAAATCTATTTCGAGATGCATTACGTCAACTATGCCTGGCTACCTCAAAGCTCCGGTTATTTAATTGATTCACTCGGAAATGTACTTCCTTTCAAATGGGTGGAAGTATTTCATGAATGGTATGAACCTGATTCGACAGCTTATATCAGCTCAATAAATATGGATAAAAATATTTCTTTTTGTCAGACTCCAACTACTCATATTCATCCTGATACTTTAAAGTATTACGTCAATAAAATCTACGCTGCATCCAAAGGCAGCATCACAAAACCACAAATGCAAATGGCTGATTTTGGAGATATTCGCTATTCTGCATTTATTTACGATGAAAAAACGAATCGATACAAAGAAGTGCTTATCAAATTGTATGGAGATTTGATGAGTGACAATAACACACCCGAAGCCGCTGAAATCTATCAGTGGATGAATCGAATCGGAAAATAAGCCAAAGAAGTTAATTATCTGTGTCGGAATTTGATATTTCATTTTTTGGCACAACTGTTGTAATAGTAACAAAACGAATAATTTTCAGATATGCTGTAAAAATATCGACGTTAATTATTACTAACAACAAATTTCCCTATTCAATAATTGAACTACTTTTGCGTTCAAAATGAATCAGATATGAAATTCTGATTTTTTTATACAAATCCGAAATTACTGACTATCTATAAAATCAATTAAAAATGAACTTATTAACTGTTTTACTTCAGGTTGCATCCAACTTACCGACCGATTCTGCAACAACGGCCGTAGTCGTTTCCAACGAAAATTATTTTCAGCTATTGATGAAAGGTGGATGGATTTTAGTCCCGCTTTTTATGTTGTTTTTCCTTTCCATTTATATGTTTATTGAACGCTGGATAACAATTAATGAACTTGGCAAAGCTGATTCAATCTGGTTTACGCGCATCAGCGAGATGATTGCTGACAATAAAGTTGATAAAGCAATCAAATTTTGTAACGAGAAACCAACGGCTTATGCTAAAGTATTAGCAGCCGGACTGGAATCGGCAGGTCATGAAGATACTGAAATTCAGGATGCTTTGCAAAGTGAAGCCCGTCAACAAATTTCCACATTGGAACGTGGAATGAATTATCTGGGAATTACTGCTTCCATTGCACCAATGCTTGGATTTTTAGGAACCATTTTCGGCGTAATCAAGATTTTTTATAACATTTCGGTTACTAACGATTTGAACATTGCCAACATTTCCGATGGACTTTATCAAAAAATGATTTGCTCGGGAGCAGGGCTTTTTGTCGGAATTATAGCATACTCTGGCTATTACATTCTCAACGGACGTATTGATAAAGTGGTCGTAAATATCGATAAATACTCGAATAATCTCTTGAAAGATATTCGCAACCAAAAAAGAGCAGCTAAAGCCTAATATTTGATTTAATTCTTTCAGAATCAATTAAAACCAACCTCTCTTATTCCCCCTTTAGGGGTTAGGGGGCTAATTATTAATCATGAAAATAGAACGCCGAAAATTAAGAACAGCCGAAGTGTATACCGCTTCGTTGAACGACATTATGTTTTTCCTGTTGTTATTTTTCTTAATCATATCCACGCTGGTTACACCTGCAACTATCAGCGTGTTGCTTCCCAAATCGAAAACCTCTGAGAACCAGGTGGTGAAGAAGCAAATTAATCTGACTGTTACGGCAGAACACCGATATTATGTTGATAAAAAAGAAGTTACATTCGAAACGATTGAACCGGAATTATCTAAACTTATTCGAAAAAAAACGAAAAGTGAGGAACTAATAGTATTGCTTCATGCCGATAAAACACTGAACCTTCAGGATGTGGTAAGTGTTATTGACATAGGGAATAAACTTAAAGTGAGAATGGTCTTGTTCACTCAGAAAGAGAAAAAGTAGGGAAGCCACTAAATCCCCCATAGGGGACTTAAAGATTATTCATTTTTAAATAACAAATTATTTTTTCTAATGACAACATACTGGAAAGAAGCTGCTGTAAAAGCTTCCAGAGCATTGAACCTGATTAACGACGAAACGATTAATCAGGTTTTGTTGGCTTTAGCCAATGAGGCAGAATCACAAACGGAGGTCATTTTAGCTGAAAACAGCAAAGACCTGGCCGCCATGGATAAAACCGATCCAATGTATGACCGACTATTGCTCAGCAAGGAACGAATTGCCGGAATTGCAGCCGATATCCGAAATGTAGCAAGCTTGCCATCGCCACTGGGCAAACAACTGATGGCAACGGAACGCCCTAACGGAATGAAAATCAGCAAAATCAGCGTTCCATTTGGAGTGGTTGGTATTATTTACGAAGCACGACCAAACGTTAGTTTCGATGTTTTCTCGCTTTGTCTGAAATCGGGAAACGCCTGTGTGTTGAAAGGCGGAACTGATGCACATAATTCTAATTCTGCCATTGTAAAAGTAATCCAGTCGGTACTTGAAAAATTCGGGCTGGATAAAAACATAGTCACCCTTTTACCTGCCGGACGTGAAGCCACTGCCGAACTGATGAATGCCATTGGATTCGTCGATGTTATCATTCCACGTGGCGGAAAGGGTTTGATCGATTTTGTACGCGATAACTCCCGTATTCCGGTGATTGAAACCGGTGCCGGAATCTGTCATACTTATTTTGATGAATTTGGCGATTTAGAAAAAGGAAAGGCTATTGTATTCAATGCCAAAACCCGGCGTGTAAGTGTTTGTAATGCCTTGGATTGTTTGGTGCTAAACGAAAAACGACTGACCGACTTGCCTGCACTTTGTCAAAGACTGGCCGAAAAAGAGGTAATTATTTATGCTGATGAAAAAGCATTTAGTTCATTAAATGGGAATTATCCTTCACATTTGCTTCAAAAAGCAAGCGATGAAAGTTTCGGCATTGAATTTCTCGATTACAAAATGTCCGTTAAGACCGTTGACAGAATAGAAAGTGCTGTCGATCATATCAGTAAGTACAGTTCCAAACACAGTGAATGCATTGTCAGTGAGGATCAGGCTCAGATAAATCTCTTTGAAAAAACAGTGGACGCAGCCTGTGTTTACAGCAATGTTTCCAGTGCTTTTACCGATGGAGCACAATTCGGATTGGGAGCAGAAATTGGAATCAGCACCCAAAAATTACATGCCCGTGGTCCAATGGCATTGGAAGAGCTTTGTTCGTACAAATGGATAATTAAGGGTGACGGACAAGTAAGATAAAGGTTAATTATTAACGGTTAATGGTTAATCAAGTGTTCGGTTATTGTCAATCGAACAAACATAATCCACTATATTTCAAAGATTTTTACACTTTTTGTTTGATAATTAAAAATAATTGTCTTCCTTTGTACCGAAA
>JBAWXD010000058.1:0-17907 GCA_037144275.1 Paludibacter sp.
GCCGTGAAGCCAAAGGATTTTAAGTCCTTCGTGTCTACCATTCCACCATCCGGGCGTAATATGACAATTATTTTAGTTCAAACAACAGCTAACTGAATTTATTATTCGTACCCGAAGCGGGACTTGAACCTCATTTAGCGTATTAATCAATTGAGCGAAAGACGGGACTTCCCGATAGTAATCGGGATAAACTTCTCGTCCCGCTCTATGGTAATCCAATTTTTCAATTGAGCGAAAGACGGGACTCGAACCCGCGACCCCGACCTTGGCAAGGTCGTGCTCTACCAACTGAGCTACTTTCGCAAAATTTTTTGGTAATTATTAAAAACATTATTTCATTAAGCCCTTGCCAAGGTCGTTTTAGTGTTCATTCCTTTGGGGCAAGGTCGAGCTCTACCAACTGAGCTACTTTCGCAATATATTTTCTTTCAACTGAAAGGGTGCTTTTCTCTTAAAGCGGCTGCAAAGATACGTTTTATTTTTAATTTCCAAAATTATTTGAGCAGAAAAAATTGCATGATTGGCTTAATTCATGCAAAAAAGTGAGTCAGTTAAATTAATTTTGGGCGTAAATTAGGCGTTTACGGGCACTATTTTTCAAAGAAACAACTGATTGGTTGATATGTGGTAAAACAGCAGTAAAAGTACCCTTTAAATCTTTCTTATCGGATGTTTTTAAATTGAAAATGATCGAATAATGCTCTAGTGTTCTCGAAACCGTAAAGTTTCCTCCGGTAACCAGTTTTTGAGTTGACATTGCCGTGTTTCCTTCGTAATAAGATATGTTTGCACCAATTGGATAAACTTGATTATCAACAGTATCATTTTTGCCGGGTGCAACCGAAAATGCTAAACCGCTATCATTGATTGTGTAAGTACCTTCCGGAAGAAAAGTGTCTGTTTTGGCAACAAAAACATCCTCCAGAAACAAATATTGCCCTGTTCCAACGAGATTTCCAATCTTATTAATTTCTAAGGAATCAGAAAAGAGTGAAAGCGAAATCACATTATTTAAATTACCGTTTTCGGACTTATAATAAGGTCCGTAAAATTCGGCATATGCCCAGGTATAGGAAGGATTTGTGTTGTAAACGTATTGCGGATTTAGCTGACCGCCTAAGCAGGAAGCAAGCAAAATACCAAGTACGCCAAGTATCAAAAGCTGTTTTTTCATTTTCTGTAAAATCTTATTTTTAAATAACGAAAAAGTAACGATTATGTTGTTCATTCATTGATAAATACAGCATGTATCAATCGGTTTGATTTTCATTTGTACGAATATAGCGAACCGGATAATAGGCTGCTAAAAATCCCATCAAAATTACCGTTACGAAAACAAGTAGTAAATCTAATAAGTTGGTAACCACCGGATAGGCATCAACCACATAACCAGTACCCAGTTTGAGCAATCCGAAATACTGTTGCAATAAGCATAAGACAGCTCCCAGCCCAATTCCTACGAACGCTCCTACCCCGGAAATCATCCAGCCTTCGAACAAAAAAATTCGTTTTATCAGCTGATTATCTGCTCCTAAATTTTTCAAAGTGTAGATGTCGGCTTTTTTGTCAATTATCAACATAGACAGTGAACCAATAATATTAAAACTGGCTATTAAAAGTATGAAACAGAGAATAAGATAGGTAATCCATTTCTCAATTTTCATAATTTTGAAAAAACTTTCCTGTTGCTCATAGCGATTTTTAACCTGAAATTTCTTACCAATGAGGGTTTGAATTTCTTTTTGAATGTCGGATTGATTTACTCCTTTTGCCAGTTTTAATTCAACCGACGAAACTTTTGTTTTTTCATATTCAAACAAGTCACGAGCTAAATCTATGGAAATCAAAACATAGTGATCGTCATATTGTAATTGTTTGACTGAAAAAATGCCCGAGACAAATGCTCCCACCTGATTAAAACTATTTTCCGGTCGTATCAGATTTATTTTGCTTGTTCGCTTTGGCGCATAAATATAAAGCGGATCGATAAAATGGGCACCTAGTCCAAGCGTACCGGCCACCCCGATACCGGGAATTGCACGCTGAAAAGCTCCATCGAATAGCTGAAATTTGCCATCGTACATGATGCTGTCGATGCGCGTCATTTTTTCGAAGTTTTTGTCAACGCCTTTGATAGTTGCCGGCATTTGCTTATCCTTGAAACGCAGCAAAGCATTTTCTTCAATTATTTCAGTAAACACTGCTACCGATTTCAGCTTTCGCAACTCGTTGAATTCCTTTGAGTTTACATCAAATGTTTTACCGTGTGTCAGCGTAATTTTCAAATCCGGATCAAAGGACGAAAACATATTGCTGATAAGCGATTCAAATCCATTAAAAACCGACAAAACACATACCAGCGCCATTGTTCCGATTGCCACACCGGCTGCAGAAATACCCGAAATGATATTAATGGCGTTGTGTGACTTTTTGGAAAACAAATAACGACGGGCAATCCTGAATGAAAAGGAAAGTCCGGAAAATGTGTCTTTATTAAATGTGTTTGTAAATGCCATTTTGTTCTTAAAGTCCCCCATCGAGGGACCAACGGTCAACAATCCAAAAGAGTTAATTAGAGGACTTTTCTTAATCCAATTCAATCACCTCACCTTCTTTAAGTGGTGATGGTGGATCACTTTTCAGTAAATTGTCAATATTTTCGAGGTAATCCAGTGAATCGTCGACGTGGAAATATAATTCCGGCACAATGCGCAACTGGTGACGAACACGTTTGCCCAAATCGAATCGAATTGAGTTCTTGTCTTCCAACACTTTAGCCAACACAGCAGCAGATTTATTACTTGGGAAAATGCTCAAATAGGTACGGGCTATACCTAAATCGGGACTAATTCGCACATTGCTAACGGTTATTAGAGTACCGTGTAATTCACGGGCATACAACAAAAAGATTTCTCCCAATTCTTTCTGCAACATCCTCGATATTTTTTGTTGTCTGGTAGTTTCCATTGTTTCTTAGTTTAGTAGTTTTATATCTTCCACTCAAATCCATCCTTGGTATCTTTTATTTCAAAACCAAAAGCAGTCAGTTCATTGCGGATTTTATCGCTGGTTGCCCAGTCTTTATTTTGTTTGGCTTCCTGGCGCATATTCAACAGTAAATCAATTGCTTTTTTGTAAGCTTCGTTACCTGCTGAAGCTTCCGTTTCGGATTTTATGCCCAGAATTTTTTCTATAAAAGTAGCAAAAACCGATTTCAATTCAGCTAAATCAGTCTCCGAAATAAATTCTTTTCCGTCGTAGACCAAATTGATAGCACGCAATGTATCAAATAAATATGAAATCACAATTGGCGTATTGAGGTCGTCGTTCATAGCTTCCTCGCATTTAGCACGAAGTCCGGCAGTTTCTACCGACGAAGTTGCCGAAGCTGTTAGTTTTTGTAAGCGTGCATATCCTTCCATCAAACGACTCAAGCCTTTTTCCGAAGCTTCCAGCGCCGAACTGCTGAAATCAACCGTGCTGCGATAATGCGCCTGAAGAATAAAGAAACGAACCGTCATTGGGCTGAATGGCTGGGTAAGTAATTTGTGATTTCCGCTGAAAAATTCATCTAGATTGATAAAATTTCCCAGCGATTTACCCATTTTTTGACCACCAATGGTAATCATATTATTATGCATCCAGTATTTAACTGAATCTTTACCCAAACCGGCCTTGTTCTGGGCAATTTCGCATTCGTGATGAGGAAACATTAAGTCCATTCCGCCACCGTGAATATCAAATTCATCGCCCAGGTATTTTGTTCCCATTGCCGAACATTCGAGATGCCAGCCAGGAAAACCTTCGCTCCAGGGCGCTTTCCAGTGCATAATATGTTCAGGTGATGCTTTTTTCCAAAGTGCAAAATCCACACTGCGGCGTTTCTCGGATTGTCCGTCTAAGTCACGGGTGCTTTCCAGCATATCTTCAATATTTCTGCCGGATAATTTACCGTAATTATATTTCTTATCGTATTTTTCAACGTCGAAATAAACAGAACCTGCACTCTCATAGGCATAACCTGCATCCAGAATTTTCTGAACAAAGTCAATTTGCTCCATAATATGCCCGGAAGCCTGGGGTTCGATACTTGGATGTAATACGTTTAACACTTCCATCGCTTTGTGGTAGCGGTTTACATAATACTGAACCACTTCCATGGGTTCCAGTTCATCCAAACGGGCTTTTTTGGCAATTTTATCCTCGCCACTGTCGGCATCATTTTCCAGGTGACCCACATCGGTAATGTTGCGCACATATCGAACATTGTAACCCAAATGCTTCAAATAACGGAAAACAATATCAAACGTAATGGCTGGCCGTGCATGTCCCAAATGCGCATCGCCATAAACCGTAGGACCGCAAACATACATGCCCACTTTGTTGTCGTGAAGCGGAACGAATTGCTCCTTTTGGCGGCTTAATGTGTTGTAAATATATAAATTGTGTTCCATAAGTCAATTGTAGACAAAAGATACTGGTTTATTTGTTGTTTTTATTTTTACTAAGCAAAAAGCTTCAGGAACTGAAAATAAATAAGGTCCAGGAACTGAAACAGAGGGATTAAAATGAACCTCAATATTAGAATTATATTCAAGAATTTTTACAATTTCTAAATAACCATTATGCATCCTACTTACATCAAAACAAGCAATTACAGTAAAACGGCTAAAGTCTGTTTTGACATTTACTAAATAACCAGACTCCAAATTGTTATAGTCAGTATAACCTACTGAATCCATTTGCACAACGAGCCGATTCCACTTCAGCGAATCGTTAATAATCAAATTCTCATTAGGGAAATTTACATATTGATCTGAGTTCGAAAGTCCCTTCATAGATAATCTGCCCGATCCAACCAAATCAGATTTTACTAAAGTAAAGTCATCTTTACAACTGATTAAACAAAATGCAATTATAAAATAAACATAATAATTTTTCATAACTGATTGTCATTACATTCAGTGTCCTCAAATATCAAGAGCTTAATAATTAACTCATTCCCCTTTGTTTTTTTAAGCTTTCATATGCCTCATTGATCGATCGGAATTTTTCAGTTGCAGATTTTTTCACTTCTTCTCCTAAGTCATTGACCAAATCAGGATGATATTTTTTGGCCATTCGGCGATATGCTTTTTTGATTTCCTCATCAGTAGCAGAGGTTTCAATTTCCAGCGATTTATATGCCCAATCACGGTCAACCTGTTTCATGTAAGGCGCTTTAAGCGATTCAAAATCAAGTCGGTCGATTAAGAATATACTAGAAATACGCTGAATAGCAGCCAATTCCGATGGGTGGATTTCACCATCAGCATACGCTATATCGAAGAGCAAGTGAAGCAATTCCAATTTTGATGAATAATTCATATATTGGTTCACCTGCATAGCCACCTGCGTTTCATCTATGGGTTGATTTAGGAGGTTTTTTAATATCTGTAGCGCTTCCAGGGCACCTTGTTCCCCAAAGTTTGCTACCAGAAATTTTTTGGCAACATCCAACTCGGCTTTCATAATTCGCCCATCGGCTTTCATGATACAAGCCATCAATACAAGTAAACTCATCTTGAAATCACCTTCTGATGTACTAGCTGAACCTAAAGTATTAGCAGATACATGAACCGAAGAATTATCAAACATAGAACCAACTGCATAGCCTATTAAAGCGCCAATCGGGCCACCAAATGCCCAACCCAAACCGCCACCTATCCATTTGCCAAAACCTGCCATAAAATTATTTTAGTTTTTAAGACTACAAAGATACAAAAAATCAATCTGAAAATGAGTTTTCGAAAATTGACATTTTCAAAAACTAGCAAATGAAAATCAAAAACAGTACCTTTGTAGCTTTATTTTTTATTCTTTTGAGTAGAAATTTATTTCTAATTTTTGACGAGCAACTCAATGAAAACGTTTTTTTTCAGCTTATACTTCCATTTTATTCCAACTATATTTTTTGGGAGTTTTTGTCTGCTATCGCCATTATACAGTCAAACTGCACCCACCTTTGATACAATACAATCCCATAGCATTCAAGAGGTTATAATCAGTGAAAAATACCTGAATTCAGAAGTTCGTTCCACTACACCGCTTCAAATCCTTTCGGCCAAAATCATCGAACAACTCAATGTACTACAGGTTTCAGATGCTATGAAGTATTTTTCGGGGGTGAACGTAAAGGATTATGGTGGAATTGGTGGTTTGAAAACGGTTTCGGTTCGAAGTTTAGGTGGAAACCACACTGCAGTGAGTTACGATGGCATCACGCTAATCGACTGTCAAACCGGAGAAATTGATCTGGGGAGATTTTCGCTCGAAAATGTGGATATTCTTTCGCTCAGTAGCGGACAAAACGATAATATTTTTCAAGCAGCACGACTTTTTGCATCTGCTTCCGTGTTGAATATTAAAACCATGACTCCCAAATTTAGTAATTGCAAAAAGATAAATGGCAAAGTTTCTCTGAAAACCGGTTCGTTTGGGTTGCTCAATCCGGCATTGCTACTTGAAGGAAAAATCAACAAAAAACTCACTGCTTCTATCAATGCTGAATGGCTTTCGGCAGATGGAAAATATCCCTATACGCTTTATAATGGCTCAACCGTTAGCAATGAAATCCGTCAGAATACTGATGTTCAGAATCTCCGGTTGGAAGGAACAGTTTACAGCAATTTCGCACAAAATGAAGCTGCTTATATCAAAGGATATTATTACCAGTCGGAGCGCGGATTGCCCGGACCTACTATTTTATATAATGCCGAAAGTTCATCCAAACAGCGAATTTGGGACCATACTTTTTTCACTCAAGCGCATTACGAACGGGAATTTTCGAAATCGTGGTCGTTCCAAACCAATGCCAAATTCAACAGCGGATATTTGCGCTATTTAGATCCGACTTACCAAAATTCAGAAGGAAAATTAGAAAATACTTATCTTCAAACTGAATACTATGGCTCGGCTTCCGTTCTTTTTCGGGCTTTTGAAAATCTGTCATTTTCCGCTTCCACCGATGGTTCAATTTCGTCATTATCATCTGATTTGGCCAATTTTGTTTTTCCTACACGATATTCATGGCTTACGGCCGTGGCAGCAAAATATGTTACGAATCAGCTGTTGGCAACAGCAAGTTTACTCTCAACCGTCGTAAAAGAAACTGTAAAATCAGGCAATGCAGCAAATAATCCATCTCAACTATCGCCTTACATCAGCTTGTCAATCAAGCCTTTTACGAGTGAGGATTTTCGGGTTAGGATGTTCTATAAAAATATTTTTCGTTTGCCTTCGTTCAATGATTTATATTATTCGCAGATTGGTAACCATGATTTAAAGCCTGAAAAAACGAATCAGTATAATCTGGGCTTAACCTATTCAAAATCAATCGGTAAATGGCTTCCTTTACTTTCGGTTACCGCCGATTTTTATCATAATGATGTGATTGACAAAATAGTAGCCTACCCGAATAAAGATACTTTTTTCTGGACCATTTTGAATTATGGAAAAGTGGCTATTGATGGAATGGACTTAACGGCAGAAACAACTTTTCAACCCATGGAAAAACTGGGTATCCTACTTGGAGCGAATTACAGTTATCAGCGCGCTTTAATTGTAACTGATCCATCAGCCCGGGATTACAATAATCAAATTCCGTATACGCCCCGAGTTTCCGGTTCTGGAAGAATTGGAATAAAAACACCGTGGATTGACCTCTCCTACTCGCTTTTATGGTCAGGGAAGCGATATGCGGTAAATCAGAATTATACTGAAAATAACCTTCCCGCTTATGCCGACCACAGTATTTCAGTTAACAAGGATTTTAAAACAACGCATTATTTGATTCACGCCAATGTTGAAGTGCTTAATTTGTTGGATTCAAATTACGAAATTGTTCGTTGGTTTCCTATGCCGGGGCGTTCATTTCGGGCAACTGTATCGGTAAGATTTTAATTTAAAACAAGTATAAAAAAAAGCGTTTCCCCAATTGGAGTAACGCTTTTCTAAAATAATATCAATTCTATTTTTTTTCTACTATTTCCAGGGTATCTTTAGCAATCATAAATTCTTCGTCGGTTGGAATGATCACCACCTTCACTTTCGAATTCGGAGTACTTAACAAGACTTCTTTTCCCCGTGAAACTGCATTCAATTCGTTATCAATTTCGACACCCATAAAGGCTAAACTTTCACATATTTTCTGGCGTGATTTGGTTTGATTTTCGCCCACACCACCAGTGAAAACAAGCACATCTATACCATTCAAAGCAGCTGTATATGATCCTATATATTTTTTGATGCGGTATTCGTACATATCCAATGCCAGTCGGGCTCGTTCATTCCCTTCTTTAATAGCATTTTCAATATCACGCATATCGGACGAAATACCGGATACACCAAGGACACCACTGTGTTTATTGAAAAGGGTGGAGACATAGGCTGCTCCTATCATTTCTTTTTCCATCAGGAAAGTCACTATACCCAAATCAATATCGCCCGAGCGAGTTCCCATCATCAGACCTTCAACCGGAGTAAATCCCATAGAAGTATCCACTGATTTTCCATTTTCGATAGCACAAACCGAGGCACCATTTCCAATATGGGCAGTAATCATTTTGCTATTATTGTAATCCATTCCCAGGAATTCGCACGCACGTTTCGACACATAGCGATGACTTGTTCCATGAAAACCATAACGACGAATGCCGTATTTTGTATAAAGTGAATACGGAATACCATACATATAAGCATAATCCGGCATAGTTTGGTGAAAAGCGGTATCGAAAACAGCCACCTGAGGAACTGAGGGAAGAAGTTCATTGATGGCATAAATACCCGCCAAATTTGGAGGATTATGAAGCGGTGCAATGTCGATGCATTCAACAATCCGTTGAATCACTTCGTCGGTTATAAGTACGCTGGAGTTGAATTTTTCTCCACCGTGAACAACGCGATGACCAACGGCATCGATTTCCTCCAATGACTTGATTGCACCGTGCTTTTCGCTTGTCAATACACCTAAAATATATTCAATGGCAAGTTGATGTTCTAAAATTTCACCTTTCAGAATTACTTTCTGACCGTCCCGCCGAATGTGTTTAAGAAATGATCCCTTCATTCCAATTTTTTCAACGCCACCGGTACCCAGTTCTTCGTTGCTCACCATGTCGAGCAATTTGTATTTTACAGACGAACTTCCGCAGTTCAAAACTAATATATTCATGTTTCTGTTCCTCCTTATTTTAGTATGTTACCCTGTTCGTCGTAGGTGTAAAAACCTCTGTTTGTGCTTACTCCGAAGTGTTTAGCACGGAAAAGACGTAATAGAACCGGAGATGGTTTATATTTCAGGCTACCGTATTCGTCCCACAAGTTTTCGAGCAAGCGTACAATCTTCTCAATTCCCATTTGATCGGCCGTACGGAATACTCCCTGGCGGTGACCAAAACCAACAGTCAGCACTTTGTCAATATCTTCCACACTCGAAATTCCTTCCATCAAAATGCCACAGGCTTCGTTCAATTGTATCAAAAACATTCGGATACTTACCAAACCCGACGATTCCATAACCGGAATATAATCGTAGTTTATCATGCGTGCAAACTGGCATACTTTTTCAAAGGTCTCGTTGGAAGTATTTAATCCGGGTACAATTTCAATGATTTGTGAATCAGGCACATTGGATAAGAAATGTAGCCCGATACAACGGTCGGTATGTTCCAGTTCAGCAGCTAAGTCAGTTACAATAACTGTAGAAACATTGGAAGCAATAATGGCATTAACCGATAGCACTCTTTCCAGTTCCTTAAATACTTCTTTTCGTTGAGCGATTCGTCGTACACCTGTATTGTCGTGATAACGAATGGCTTCAATTACAAAATCGCAACCACTGAAATCTTCATAATTGCTGGTTCCGGTAATTCTGCCGATAATCACCTTTTTCTCATTCTCGGTCAATCCCCAGTTCGAAATTTTTTTGTCCAGTTTCGCTTCTATTCGTTTATAGGCGGTGGCAATACCTTCTTCGTTAACTTCGAGAAAAACCACTTCCATACCGCTAAAAGCAGCTGTAGTTGCAATCAGGCTTCCTTCCTTTCCGCAACCCACCACACCAATTCGTGAAAACAAAGTCCGTTTCCGATTACGCTTGCTAAGGCCATAGCGTTCAATTGCTTCAATAATTTCTTCTGCCATAATATTTAATTTAGCAGTAAGCAGTAAGTGGTAAGCAGTAAGTATGTTGAATGCAATACTCAAAGCTTGCTGTTTACAGCTTACTCTTGCTTGTTATTTCATTGCCTGATTTGCTGTAATCGTAATCATCCGCACGATATCATCGACAGAACAACCACGTGATAAATCGTTTATAGGTGCTGCCATTCCTTGTAAAATAGGACCCACAGCCTGTGCACCCGAAAAGCGTTCTACCATTTTGTAACCGATATTACCGGCTTGCAAATCGGGGAAAACCAATACATTAGCATGTCCGGCAATTTTACTTCCGGGTGCTTTACTTTGACCGATTTCAGGAACCAGTGCCGCATCGGCCTGAAGTTCACCATCAATCAATAATTCAGGTGCCATTTCTTTAGCTATGCGGGTAGCTTCCACCACTTTGTCAACCAGTTCGTGCTTAGCACTTCCTTTCGACGAGAAACTCAGCATAGCCACACGTGGTTCATACCCGCAAATTATACGTGCTGTATCGGCCGTACAAACGGCAATTTGTGCCAATTCTTCCGCGGTTGGGTTTGGATTCACCGCACAGTCGGCAAAAAGGAGTAATCCGTTTTCACCGTATTGTTTTGCTGGAGTAAACATCAAAATTGCTCCTGAAACCACTTTAATACCCGGCAATGTTTTTACAATCTGGAAAGCCGGACGAAGTACATTTCCGGTTGTATTTTGAGCTCCGGCCAATTCACCATCAGCATCCCCGTTTTTAATCATTAAGCAACCAAGAAACAATGGATCTTTTGCCAGTTTTGCGGCTTCTTCTGAGGTCATTCCTTTGCTTTTACGTAATTCGAAAAGCAGCCTGGCATACACGGGCATATTGACATCGGTTTCGGGATCGATGATTGTTGCTTCCACAATATGAGTGAGCTTATTTTCCGCAGCCAAGCGGGAGATTTCAGATGAATTCCCAATGAGAATCAGTTTGGCAGCTTTTTCTTTCAGGATAATATCCGCAGCTTTCAGAGTACGGATTTCTGTACCTTCGGGCAGCACGATACGTTGCGGATTGGCCTTTGCACGGGCCATGATTTGTTCAAGCAGGTTCATAATTAATGAATTATTCCCAAGCTCCTTAAATGGCAAGGAAATATATTTTTTTCTAACTATTTTATAAAATTCGGAGTGGCAGATTTTTTCGGGCTGAAAAACGATACAAAGATACAGCAATATTCTAAAATTGCTATGTCGAGATAGCAATTTTTTGTAATTAATTGATAGTATGTCAGATTATGCACTAAAATTATCAAAATTAAAGGCATTTTCGATACTTATTCTGTGCTTTGATTGGTTCTTTTGGATAATAAGTTGACACCAGCTTTTGTGGCTGAAACTTATTTCGCTCTCAAATACTGCTCTGGCCATTCAGAACCTTCAGTTTTCAATACAAAATAGGGGTTTCGTAACAATTCACGAGCCAGAAGAACCATATCAGCCTTTTCGTCTTGCAAAATAGAGTTAATTTGTTCTTCAGAAGTAATTAATCCGACTGCTGAAGTAAGAATGCCGATTTTGCGAACCGCTTCAGCAAAATGAACCTGGTAACCTGAACCAAGTTGAATTTTCTGATCGATAATATTCCCGCCCGAAGAACAGTCGATTAAATCCACTCCGGCATTTTTTAGAATAACAGCAAGTTTAACTGTTTCTTCCAAATTCCAACCATTTTCTGCCCAATCGGTAGCGGATAATCGCACAAACAAAGGCAAATCATCGGGCCAAACGGTTTTTACGGCAGCCACGATTTCGGAAATCAACCGTATTCGGTTTTCAAAACTTCCGCCATATTCGTCGGTACGTTGGTTACTAAGAGGAGAAAGAAATTCGTGTAGCAGATACCCGTGTGCGGCGTGAATTTCAAGGACTTTGAAACCAGCATATTTAGCTCTGAAAGCAGCTGTTTTAAACTCTTCAATTATAGTTTGTATGGCTTGAATTGTCAATTCCAACGGTGCTTGTTCGTCGGGATCAAACGGAATAGCCGATGGTGCAACTGTCATCCATCCACCTTCTTTCACTAAGATTTGCTTTCCACCTTCGGATGGAATTCGGTGCGATGCTTTTCGGCCAGCGTGCGCAATCTGAATTCCCGCAACAGCTCCGTGTTTATGAACAAATTCGGTAATCCTCTTTAGTTCAGCAATTTGCTCATCTTTCCATATTCCCAAGTCACCGAAAGTAATACGTCCTTCGGGTGTCACAGCTGTTGCTTCTACAATGATTAATCCTACTCCACCGATAGCTCGTGTGCCGTAATGAGCAAAGTGCCAGTCGTTGGCGAAGCCGTCAGTGGCCGAATATTGACACATCGGTGACATTCCGATGCGATTTTTGAGAGTAATCGACTTGATGCTTAAGGATTGATTTAATGTAGGCATGACTAAATAGAGTTCAAATTTGAATATTTCGAACAACAAAATTGCAAAAAAGTTTTAATAAACCAACTGTCTACTACAAAATATGTAAGTGTTGATATATAAATTTAACAGAAAGATAGAAAGAAACGCAAAGTTGTGAATGATATTCATGACTCTGCGTTTCTTCTTTTGTGAATACTTACAACTGCACAGTTTCGATAAACTGGCTATTTGAAGTGTTCATGCCATCGGGTGAGCTGAATTTTATTTAATTTTTCAAAAATGCAAAACTCCTGAAGATATTTTAATTTTCGAATGGTCAATTTATTGAATCTGATCTATTGCCGTTCTTTTTGAAAGATGATATATGGTTTTATAAAAATCAGGTGTTGAATGTTTTAATTCAACACCTGAAAGTAAGCTTAATAGATCTTTGCGGAAACAACAAATCTATTTCTCTTAGAAGATACTTGAAAGTGGGTTTCCGGAAAACAATTTAAAATATTAATCAATAATATCGGATAAGAGAGCTGCCGGATCAATCGAAAATTTAAATATTGCCAAATTAGGTTCGTTAGTCATTTCTTTTGATTTACTTATACGTGGATTTGACAAATTGAGTGAAAATACTTCTCCTGATTGAGTAAGATTTCCCACGATCTGGTTGTACTGATTGAGTGTGCCTTCGTATTGAATACCAGCATTTTCAATTTTAATTTTTAAGCAAGACTGTTCAAAAACAGCAGCGGTAGTAGCTAAATCAAACACTTTTTGGTCGGGGCTGTCCATTGAGGCAACTAATCCATTTGCTGTTTGTTTTAGATTGAATACTATGGTAAGTTCGCGACCGCGAAGATTCAACTTACCATTCCATTTTCCTGTAATGTTTTGTCCGTTGGCTATGAATGCTGACAAAACCAATGCGATTGAAATAATTAGCTTTTTCATTTTAATAAAGTTTTAAATTTATAAATTCGTTTATTCTGTGTTTGGGTTTTAATTGCTTTAGTAATTAGACGAAATGACATGTGTATTTGGATTTAGCGGACAAAACAAATTGAAATAAATTGAAGTGTTACAATTTTACAAGCTGTCGTAATACAATGTATATCAATAATTTAAATAAATAAAAGAGTGCTATATAATACTTTCTTATAGCTGCTTTTCTAAATTTTATAATTGATTGTTATAAAATGGAATTAACACCAACTGTTCAACTGTTTTGTAATTCCGTAAAAATAATTTACTTTTGAACGTTTTCCGCCTTTTACTGTTATAAAAGACAAATAAATACATTCTGAAATGGGAGAATTAGAAAAAAAGACAACTCACAAAAGCTCAATTGAAAATCAGATACTTGTCATCTTTGGTTCGAATGGTGATTTGGCAAAACGAAAATTATTGCCGGCAATTTTCCAGCTTTATCTGGATAATTTATTGCCGGAGCAGTTTGCGGTAATAGGTGCAGGAAGTCAGGAAAAAACCGAGGAACTAAATCGTGTTGATGTTCGGAATTCGATGATGGAATTTGCCAAAGCCGGTGCGACAGAAAATCCTGAGAAGCTGAATGTCTTTCTGGAACATGTTTATTATCAAAAAGTTAATAATCAGACGGAAGAAGATTTTGGTTTGCTAAAAGAATTTATAGATAAACTTTCTACAAGTCTTGACCTACCTAAAAATATTATATACTATTTTTCGATACCGCCTTTTCTTTACGAGGTGGTAGCAGCTAATTTGATTAAATATGATTTAAACTCAGAAATCGATGGCTGGAAACGCATAATTGTTGAAAAACCATTTGGTTATAGTTACGATACTGCAGTGGATCTGGACAAAAAGCTCCGGAGTGGTTTTAACGAAGAGCAAATTTACCGTATCGACCATTATCTGGGCAAAGAAACCGTTCAAAACATTATGGTTACCCGGTTTTCGAATGGCTTTTTTGAGCCAATCTGGAACCGGAAATATGTGGATCGGATTGAAATTACGGCTTCAGAAAAAATCGGAGTAGGAAATCGTGGTGGTTATTACGATTCTTCAGGAACCATGCGGGATATGATTCAGAATCACTTGCTGCAGGTATTGGCAGTGGTGGCCATGGAACCCCCTTCTATTTTCGATTCAGAGTCCATTCGAAATGAGAGTGTTAAGGTACTACAATCTTTACGAGCATTAAAGTCTGACGAGGTTGCTCAAAACGTAGTTCGTGGGCAATACATCGAAACATTGGTTGACGATCAGATTCAAAAAGGGTATCGTCAGGAAAAAGATGTAGCACCCAATTCAAAAACCGAAACTTTTGTGGCGATGCGTCTTTTTGTCGACAATTGGCGCTGGAGTGAAGTTCCGTTTTATATTCGTACCGGAAAATGTTTGCCGGAGCGGGTCACCGAAGTGGTACTTCATTTGAAACCGGCACCCCATCAGCTTTTCAAACAACGTTGTGTGGCGCAATCTACGAATATGATAATACTTCGGATTAGTCCCGACGCAGGTGTGGCGGTGGATTTTGGAATGAAAATTCCGGGTGCAGGCTATAAAGTGCAAAATGTGAATATGGCTTTTCATTATTCAGATTTAGCATCGAAGAAAATATCTGAGGCTTACGAACGCCTATTATTAGACTGTATGATAGGTGATTCCACCCTTTTTGCCAGAGCTGATGCTGTGAAAGCGAGTTGGAAATTTGTCGATCCGATTATTAATGCCTGGCACACAAATCACGATATTCCTTTGTATTTCTACGAAGCCAATACCTGGGGACCAAAAGAAGCTAATGCCTTGTTTAATAATAAAGAATTGAAATGGCGGGCACCATTTAAAAAGTTTAAAACGGAATAATCGCTGGAAAATAGTTAATTAGTTGATAAAGTTGAATGGTTGATTCGATTAACAGTAAATTTAAATTATGAAATACTTTCAACTAATTACCTTATTCAGCAATATACTGATTAACTTTATCATCCATTCAACATAATCAACCCAACCAACCAAAAATGACTCCACAACTTCACATATTCGACACCCCGGAATCCACTGCTCGTGCTGTGGCAGAATTGATGTTGACCAAAGCGAATGAGAAAGAGAAGCTATCGCTTCCTTACAATATTGCTTTGTCGGGTGGATCTACGCCTAAATTGTTGTTTCAGCTACTTGCTAACCAATATATTGATTCTATGCCCTGGAATATTATTCGTTTATTTTGGGTGGATGAACGATGTGTTGCCCCGACTCATGCTGAAAGTAATTTTGGTATGACCTACGAAAACCTATTGAAACAGGTTCCGATTCACGATGCCAATATTTTCCGTATGATTGGCGATGCTGATCCGCAAAAAGAAGCTCTGCGTTATAGCACTTTACTTGAAACTCAATTAGCTATGATTAATGGTTTGCCTAAGTTTGATTTGGTATTGCTTGGTATGGGTGACGACGGTCATACAGCATCTATATTTCCTGACAATTTGAGTTTATTACAAACTGAAACGACTGTTGCCGTTGCGGTGCATCCCAGCAGTGGTCAGAAACGGATTACACTAACAGGGAGTATTATTAACGCTGCCGTTCAGGTAATTTTTCTGATTACAGGTTCATCGAAATCTTCGGTGTTACGACAAATAATTCAACATGAATCCGGCTTTGAACAGTATCCGGCTTCGTATATTCAATCCGGTTCAGTTGCATTTTACCTCGATAAAGCAGCGGCCAATGAGCTTCCGCTATGACTTTACGCAAACAGTTAGACCAATTTTACGATCAATATAATATTCCGGCCGAAGGTGGTGTGAACGACAAAACTTTTGTGGTACCACTTCCCCTTTTTTCATTGACTTTGCCGAACTTTCCTTGGCGAAAACGAATGTTGTATGTTCATGATTTGGAGCATATTCTGAACGAACAGGATACAAGTTGGAAAGGTGAGATATTTATAGCTTCTTGGGAAATCTCGACAGGCTTTCTGAAAAACTTCCCGATATTGATTTTTCCCCTTTGGACTATGGGCTGGGGACTTTGGGTGCATCCCCTAACTGTTTTAGGTGCTTTCCGAAAGGGTCATACCGATAGAGGTATTGCAAGACTTGCAATTGAAAAGGAATCACTGCTGGATTATGATTTGGCACAACTTCGGGAGCTTACTCTGAAAAAACGTGCTGGTCGTTCATCTTTCTTTTTCTATCTCAAACTGGTTGGCTGGATTTTCATTAGTCAATTGGTTTTCTTTTCACCGCTCATTACATTAATAGGTTTTCTGTCAATTTTCCTCAAAATTTTAGCTTGAACAATCCTTCACTGAAAGTTATTTGCTATTTTTGACCGTCGTAAAAAACATCAAACCACAAAAGGCAAAATATCAAATGAACAATTTTATGAAAACCACACTCAACCCACTTTTTATAGTATTTTTTCTGTTTATTGCTTTGAATGCTTTTGCAGTTAAACCCATTGTAAGAACCGATGGTCACCGATCGTATTTCTATAAACCGGATTTTGCAAACTGGGTATATATTTTGAAAGATAAAAATGCAGATGTGTCGAAAGTATTCAAGATGGATATGGGAGTTCTGAGTATCTCCGGCGAATCGAGTGGCTATTTGCGTACCAAAGGCGTTTATTCTAATTATGAACTCCGGTTGGAATACCGCTGGACAAAAGTGCTGGCAAACAGTGGTGTACTGGTTCATATACAACCCAAAGATACGGTTTGGCCGGTTTGTTATCAGGTACAGCAAAAAGCTGATGCAGCCGGTGATATTATTTGCATGAACGGACTTTGGGCAAAGGAGTGCAAAGATTCTGTGAAGTTTACCGTACCAAAAATGAAAGTATCGAACGAAAAACCGCTTGGGGAATGGAACAGGATGCGAATCATTTGTAAAGGCAATACCATGAAAGCCTATGTGAATGATGAGTTACAAAACTATGTGACTGAACTAACCGTAAATAAGGGTTTTATTGGTTTCCAAAACGAAGGAAAGCCACTCGAATTCCGCAATCTGTTTATTCGTAAGCTTATTGGTGACGAAAAATAGATTCTCTTCTTTTTAATTTTTCACATAAATTCAATTAATTCTGACTATTTGCCAGTATTTTATGCCCGAAATAAAATTATTTTGGGCAATACTTCATTATTTAACTGAAAACATGTAAATATATATTTAATTTATTCTCACCTTTATAGATTATTTCCCTTACTTTTTCTTCGTGTTTCTTCTTGATTAAAATAACATAGTTTATTTCTATTAGAAGTGCAGTGTCAGCACCTTAAACTCTGACAAAATGAAAATGAAAAAGTTTACAATTTTTATTGTTGCATTTATTGGGA
>JBAWXD010000059.1:0-17853 GCA_037144275.1 Paludibacter sp.
ACATTTAATTAAATTGCAGGAGGAATACCAAAACCGGCTTAAATTCTATATTCCATTTGAAACTGTGACCATACCTGAATTGAAAAACACCAAAAATATGTCGGTGAACGAACAGCTTGAAAAAGAAGCTGATTTAATTCTTAAACAGCTGGATTCGAGCGATGAAGTGACTTTGCTGGATGAAAAAGGCAAGCAGTTTACATCGGTTGGTTTTTCGGAATTTCTTTCAAAAAAGATGCTTTCGTCAGTAAAGCGCATGGTTTTTGTAGTTGGTGGGCCTTATGGATTTTCAGAACGGGTTTACAAACGTGCCAATGGAAAAATTTCGCTTTCAATGATGACTTTTTCGCATCAAATGATTCGACTGATTTTTGTCGAACAGGTTTATCGCGCCATGACTATTTTGAAAGGTGAACCGTATCATCACGAATAATTTATTTTGTAACATGCAGACAATGAATTATTTAAACAAATTTAGAAGTTTGTCTTTAAAAATACGAATCGTATTTTTAATCTTGTTTGTCACGCTGGTAACAGGACTATTATGCAGTTACTTTTACGAAAATTCGCCAAAACATGCTATTCATATTTCCACTTTTCAGCGACAACTCAACTCCAAAGAAGCTGAAGCAGAAAGTACAGTTGAAGAGCTAAAAAACATCATTATTCACTCATCAGTCGATTCGTTGAGCCAATTTACGTTTGCTAATAATGATATTTCATACTACGTTTTCTCAAAAAATCAATTATTATTTTGGTCGGATAATAGTCTGGAAATCAGTAAAAATTTTCTATCAGTTTCATCTTCATGGCAATTCGTTCAACTACCCAATGCGTATTGTTTAAGCAGAACTTTTAAGTTTGAATCAACCAGAATTCTTGCTTTAATTAAACTCAAAAACAATTATTCGTACGAAAACGATGAGCTTGTAAATTCGTTTGCGAAAGGCTTTAGTTGCGATAAGCAAATTTCGATTCAAAACGGCAACAAAGCAGACCAATATGCCATTAATGACCAAAATAACGTTTATTTATTTTCACTGACACTGCCAAAAACACCGGTTTATAATGAACACTGGGCTATTTGTGGGTTAATTGCTTTTTCGCTTTCTTTTCTGATTCTGTTTGTTTTATATGCTAATTTTCCGGTTTTCAGAAAAAAGAAGATTCTGAATTCAACCCAATTTATCTTACTTTCGGGCATCGTTGGAATAATTATAGGATTACTTCTCTATTTTAATATTCCGGGTTTATTATTCGCCAATAAGCTTTTCACGCCATTTCAGTACGCTTCTAATCCATTTTTAAATTCGATAAGTCACCTATCAGTATTGACCGGTTATTTTATTTCAAGCATTTGTCTGTTTTTCTTTTACAGCAAAATACGGTTTACAGACTCGGTATTTAAAACCGCAATCTTGCAGTTATTCAGCCTTTTCGCCTTTGTTTTGCTCTATTATATCCTCATCGGATTGATTTACCATTCGAGCATTCAGTTGAGTATTCTTCACTTTAATGACTTTTCGGGCTTAAACATTTGGATTCATTTTCTTATTTTAATCTGGGGTATTGGATTAGCGATGCTTTTTTTCAAAACTCATAGTCGCCAAAAGAATAGTCCGGCAATATGGATAGACCTTATCTTTGGAGTGCTTTTGTACATTGGCTGTCGGTTCATCTCACCGGACGATGCATTGCGAATTACTCTATCGTACAACGGTTTGTGGGCTGGGTTTTATGTTTACTTTTTATTTCCAAAACGGAAGTATATTTATGCAATTTCGGCTCTATGGCTGCTCATTTTTAGTGGTTTTCTGGTTTACAATTCACTCGTTATAGGTAATGAGAAAAAATTGGATAAATATAAAATTTTGGCTCAGAACATTTATATAAATGGTAGTTCAGAAAATGACCAAATGGCCGACATTTTACTTGAAGAATTGGAAGTCAAAATAAGTAGGGATAAGAAAATCGCAAAATTACTAATTAAAAAAGATTCAGTACAAATCACAAACGATTACCTGAATAAGACCTACCTACGGGGTTTTTGGAGTAAATATGATATGCGATTGAATGTGGTGAATGTGCATTCACAGACTTACAGTGAGTATGCTGAATTCATTTCCAAAGCAGGAAACCGGATTAAGAAAACACATTTTTATAGCGTTACGGCTAACGAAAATAGCATGACTTATATTGGTCAGTTTCATGCCAATGTAAAAGAAGTTGATTCGCTTTATTTCTTCATGGAATTTTATCCAAGGCGTAATTTTAAAAGTTATAGTTTTCCTAATTTGCTTATTGCAACGACTGCTAATATTCAGACTCAACTGAATATCTCTATTGCCAAATATGAGCACAATCGATTAGTGTTTTCTTCGGGCAAAGTGGAACTCCCTGCTGATTCTAAGTGGATTCCGGGTAATAAAGTTGACTTTTTTAAAATTGTTTATAATGATAGACAACACTTCGTTTACAAGCCTAATTCAAACACATTTATTGTTATTGTTGAGCGTGATTTCTTTGAACCATTCTCTCATTTTTTGTATTTTCTATACACTTTTCTGGCCTTTTTTATTGTTTGCAGCCTACTAATTTGGATGTACTTTCTCGCTCGGCATAAATGGGATTACCAACTTGGATTAACAACCAAATTTCAATTTACTTTTATTGCTTTACTAATTGTAAGCTTTATAGGTATTTTTTTCGTTTCGGTGAATTTTATTGAAGAAAAATACCGTGAACAACAAATTGCAAATTTGGAAAGCAAGAAAAACTATATTCAAAAGGCTTTACAGGATTTGTATTACTGGAATCAGGATTTGAATGCTCAGAACTCGCAGACATTGAATTTTGATTTGCAGGATCTTTCGTATATATATCATACCGATATTCATGTGTATGACAATCATGGTCAGTTGATTGGCAGTTCACAAGCTATTATTTTCAACAAAAACCTTATCAGTACTCGTATAGCCCCAATACCATTTTTCAAAAACAATTCAAATTTCAATCAGTACGAACACATTGGAAAACTAAGGTATTTGAGCGGATATACAGATTTTGTGAACGGAGATTTCGCTCAAATCGGGTTCATTTCTATTCCACAGTTTTTTAGTCAGGACGAAATAAAAATCGAGATAGAAAGCTTCCTGTCAGTGATTATTCATATATATTTAATCATCATTGTGCTTGCCATATTGTTGAGTTTATTTATCGGAAAACAACTTTCAGCGCCACTTAATATGCTAGAAACTAAGCTGAAAGAAATGCGTTTGGGACGGAGGAATGAGAAGATAGTTTACTCGTTAAACGACGAAATAGGTCAATTAGTGATTCAATATAACCGGACTGTAGACGAGTTGGAACAAAGTGCTCGCTTACTGGCCCAATCGGAGCGTGAATCGGCTTGGAAATCGATGGCAAGGCAAGTAGCACATGAAATAAATAATCCACTTACTCCAATGAAATTGACCATTCAGCAGCTTCAACGCACAAAAAAACTGGATGACAAGCAATTTGATGATTATTTTTTGAAATCTTCAGCCATGCTGATTGAGCAAATTGACAATCTATCGCGCATTGCAGGCACATTCTCAGATTTTGCCCGAATGCCTGAAGCAAATTTTGAACGGATTGATATAGCAGGAAGATTATACTCTGTTGTTCAATTATTTGCAAACAATAACGAACATGTTCACATCAATTATGAGGGAGCAGAAAAGAATATTTTCGTGTTTGCCGACCCGGAACAAATGGTGCAGGTATTCAATAATTTGCTGAAAAATGCTATTCAATCCATCCCAGATAACCGTGAAGGAGTGATTTCTGTCATTTTGAAAGTGGTTGATGGTAAAATTATTATTGAAATAATTGACAACGGTATTGGAATTGAAAATGCGTTGCGAGACAAACTATTTACCCCAAATTTTACGACTAAATCTACCGGAATGGGACTCGGGTTGGCCATTACCAAAAATATTATTGAACTAACTGGCGGAACGATTACATTTTCTACAATTGAAAATGAGGGGACAAAATTCCAAATCGAATTGCTAAATGCTGAATGATTTATTTTCTCAAATGTAGCATTTCAGGATGTTCCACTATATATTTTGTTGCAGCACTATAACCATACTGATATATAGCCTGATACGAATCGAAACTAAATTCGTGGAATTCTTCAATAGCCTGCGGTTCAATCAGATAACGGCACAAATCACGCCCTTCTTTGGAATTTTGATGTTGCATAGCCCGAATAGAAAAAGCCAGCGTGTCAATCGGTTTTTTAAGTTGAGCCGGTACTTTATGTGGAATGACATCCACACCGATAATCGTCTTGCAAAATTCCGTAATTCCTTGTGCCGGCAAATTATTAAGTAAACCACCATCAACATAATAGATTTCGCCTTTGCTGACAGTTTCAAAAATACCGGGTATACTAGCCGATGCCGCCACCCATTTATCGAGTTCATTGCCGGCTTCTATAATCTCCCATTCAGCTATATTCAGATTTACCACACAAACGTGCATCTTTTTCTCAAGCCCTTCAAAGCTGTTGTGGGGAATGAGTTCATGAATCAACGAACGGAGCAAATTATGATCAGATAAACCTGATTTAAAAAATGAAGGATGAAAAGTCATGAGTTTGGTGACTTTATAAAGCTTATCATCTTTAATCAGTTGCAACATTTGAGTGGGCGAATAACCCGCTGCATAAAGCGTTCCCACAATAGCACCCATACTTGAACCGACAATATGTGTAGGCTGTATGCCGTGATCTTCGAGCGACTGTATAACTCCGATATGTGCAAAACCCAATGCTCCACCTCCACTCAGACAAAGTCCAACAGTTTCGTAAGGTACCGGAGAACTAAAAAAATCACTTATTTTTTTCATAATCAGAAAGCTTTAAAATTCGCACTTTTATGAATTACAACGCTATTTTGTTAACGGACTGAAAACTTTTAGGTCAGATTCAATTTTAAACCATTTAATGCGTTATTTTTGTGTCGAAAAAAAATGGTCAAAATCAAAACTCCTTTTATAATGAAACGTTTCACACTCATTTTTGTTTTAACACTCGCAGCAAATTTTTCGTTTTCCAATCTTCTGTACGACATACTCGATGGTAAATACAAAGCAAAAACAGTGGAAATGCTACATTCTATGAATGATGGAGAGCATTACAGTGTGCTAATTAAAAATAAAGCCATTGTAAAATACGATTACAAAACCGGTGCCACACTTGATACAGTTTTCAGTATTTTTAGGCTTAAAAACTCACCAATCAAACAAATTTCCGGTTACGAATTCAGCCCGAATGAAACCAAAATGCTGGTTTACACCAATGTAAAATACCGTTACCGTCGCACATTTACCGCTGATTATTATATTTACGATATAAAACGAAATGAACTCACTCCGCTTTCGGAAAACGGACCGCAGGAAGTGCCACTTTTTTCACCTGATAGTCACTATATTGCTTTTGCCCGTGAAAATAACCTGTTTATGCGAAAGCTGGAATTCAATACCGAGATTCCGATTACTTCTGACGGAGTAGTTGGCAGTATTATTAACGGAACACCTGATTGGGTTTATGAAGAAGAATTTGATAAAACCCGTTATTTTGAATGGAGTCCTGATAGTAAACTACTAGCTTTTGTAAAGTTCGACGAATCGAAAGTTCCTCAATATTCATTCAGCAAATACCTCAGCAAACCTGAAAACAAAGACGAATTGAATCTTTATCCTGATTTTTACAGCTATAAGTATCCCAAAGCCGGTCAAAATAATTCACTGGTAAGCGTTTGTGTATACGACGATTATTACAAATCCATCAAAGCAATGAAACTGGGCGACGATGATGGCGAATTTTATGTTCCACGTATCAAATGGACAAATTCGGTTGATCAGCTTGCCATTTTCAAACTGAACCGCAACCAGACAAAAATGGATATGTATTATGCCAATCCACGTTCTACTTTGTCAAAACTAATTCTTCAACAGGAAGATAAGTATTATACCGATTATCAGAATATTGATGATATTCAATTCACTACAGACAATAATTACTTTTTTGTATTGAGTGAAAAAGACGGTTACCGCCATATTTATCAATATCAAATAAATGGAACTCCTGTGAAACAATTGACCAAAGGAAATTGGGATGTAACTAATTTCTATGGTTATGATGAGAAGAAACAAACGGTTTATTATCAATCGGCTGAAGTTTCACCACTTCAACGGGACATCTATTCTGTTGATTTAAAAGGTAAAAAGACAAGAATTACTGACGGAAAAGGTACACACACCGCCAATTTCAACTCAAGTTTTACACTTTTTGTGGATAATGCTTCCAGTATGACTATTCCAAACAATTTTACTCTTCGTAATAATACCGGCTTGTCTGTGAGAACAATTGAAAACAACAGCAAACTTGCAACTGATTTCAAAGCTTTAAATCTTCCACAAAAAGAACTTTTCAACTTTACGACATCGGAAAATATCAAACTCAACGGTTGGATAATTAAACCAATCGATTTTGATAAAAACAAAAAATATCCGGTTTTGATGATTCAGTACAGCGGTCCGAATTCGCAGGAAGTACTTGATAAATGGAAGATTGACTGGGAATATTATCTGGCAACACAAGGCTATGTAGTGGTTTGTATCGATGGTCGGGGAACAGGTGCTCGCGGAGCAGAATTCCGTAAATGTAGCTATCAACAACTTGGCATTCTGGAAACAAAAGATCAGGTGGAAGCAGCAAATTATCTTGGGAAACAGTCATTTATCGACAAAGACCGTATAGGAATATGGGGCTGGAGTTACGGCGGATTTATGACGCTGATGAGCATGAGCACCGGAGAAAAAGTATTCAAAGCCGGTATTGCTGTAGCACCGGTAACTGATTGGCGCTTTTATGATTCATCGTATACTGAACGATTTATGCGTCGTCCCCAGGAAAATTTCAAAGGATATGATTTGTCTTCAGCCTTACAGCGTGCTGACAAACTCGAAGGAAGATTATTGATTATTCATGGAACTGCCGATGATAACGTTCACACTCAGAACACGATGCTATATATTGAGAAACTTGTGTCAGCCGACAAGCAATTTGAAATGCAGCTATATACCGATAAAAATCACAGTATTCTGGGGAAACAAACACGACATCATCTCTATACCCGAATGAGCGAATTTCTGTTTAAAAACTTATAAACGCAGAGTTGCTACTTTTGATAAAATTACTATCTTTACGCTCGAATTTCAACGTATTGTAAGTAGTTGAACACAAAAAACCATTGAATCAATTATCAAACTATTAATAAATTATCAAACTTTCAATTAAAAAATTAATCTCATGAACAAACAACAATCCAAAAGTTATGCATTGCCGATTGCAATGATGTTTGCACTATTTTTTATGATTTCATTTGTTACAGGTCTTCCAAGTCCAATGGGAGTAATTGTTGCAAAACAATTCGGAGCTTCAAATTTCGAATCGCAGTTAGGCTTTCTTGCCAATTTTATTGCTTATGCTTTTATGGGAATTCCAGCGGGAATCATGCTAAAAAAAATCGGTTATAAAAAAACAGCTTTAGCTGCTGTAGCAGTTGGGTTTGTTGGAGTTGGAGTTCAATATTTTTCAGGAGTTGTCGGAAATTTTTCCGTTTATTTAATGGGTGCATTTATTTCAGGTTTCTCCATGTGTATGTTAAATACAGTGGTGAATCCAATGTTGAATACGCTTGGCGGTGGAGGTAACAAAGGAAACCAGTTAATTCAGTTTGGAGGTTCAATCAATTCAATTGGTGCAACCATTACACCTATGTTAGTAGGTTATTTGATGGGAGCTGCTGCAGGTCGAACTATCGAAAAAGCAAATCCTGCACTTTTCCTTGCATTAGGAATTTTTGCTGTTGCATTTTTTGTATTATTCTTTGTTGAAATTCCTGAACCACATATGGAATCTGCAACTGAAAGAAAAGTAAAACATCCTCATAGTCCACTTTCTTTCCGTCATTTTATTTTAGGTGCAATAGCAATTTTTATTTATGTGGGTATCGAAATTGGAATTCCAAGTACAGCAAATCTTTATATGACTGCATCTTCAACCGTTGGTACTCATTTAGGGTTGGGAATTGATGCCACAACAGCCGGAGGAATTGTTGGAGTATATTGGTTATTAATGTTAGTTGGGCGATTATTTGGTGCCTCTATCGGGTCAAAAGTATCGAGTAAAACCATGTTGATTACTGTATCTTCATTGGGTCTTGTATTTATTTTGCTTGCTATTTTCATGCCGGTAACTAATACTGTTACTTTACCATACTTTGAAACTCAGGTACCAATCAGTGTTGCATTTTTAGTTTTATGTGGATTATGTACGTCGATTATGTGGGGCGGAATTTTCAACTTAGCCGTTGAAGGTCTGGGGAAATATACTGCTGCAGCTGCGGGAATCTTCATGGTAATGGTTTGTGGTGGTGGAATTGTTCCATTAATTCAGGGTTTTGTATCTGACCACTTTGGTTATATGAATAGTTATTGGGTTATGTTTGCCTGTTTGGTTTATATGCTCTACTATGGTCTGGTTGGTTCAAAAAATGTAAACAAAGATATTCCTGTAGAATAAAAAATTATTAATTATTTCAGGTTTCTGGTTTCGTGTTTAATTTAATGCGAAACATGAAACATGAAACATAAAACATGAAATAAAAATTATGGAAAAGCCCTATGTAATAGGAATGGATATGGGTGGCACCAACACTGTTTTCGGTGTTGTTGATGCCCGTGGAAATGTAATCTCGAAAAGTGCTATCAAAACAGGCTCTCATACTGACGTCAACCTTTATATTCAGGATTTATACGATGAATTAATCAAGTTGATTGATGCTGCCGGTGGTCCAAATAAATTCAAAGGAATTGGAGTTGGTGCGCCTAATGGTAATTACTATACCGGCAACATTGAATTTGCACCAAACCTTCCCTGGAAAGGCGTTATTCCTTTTGCCAAACTAATGTCTGAAAAGTTCGGAATTCCTACAGCTCTGACAAATGATGCTAATGCAGCTGCATTCGGAGAAATGACTTACGGAGCTGCACACGGCATGAAGAACTTTATTATGATTACCCTTGGAACCGGTGTCGGTAGTGGTATCATTATCGATGGCAAAGTGCTTTATGGTCATGATGGTTTTGCTGGTGAACTTGGTCACACTACAGCTATCCGTAACAATGGACGCCTGTGTGGCTGTGGTAAGTCCGGTTGCCTGGAAACATACTGTTCAGCTACCGGAGTAGCACGCTCTGCCCGTGAAATTTTAGAAACAAGTACCAGTGAAAGTTTGCTTCGAAATATACCTGTAGAAAGTATTACCTCGAAAGATGTATTCGATGCAGCTATGGAAGGCGATGAAGTGGCGAAAGAAATCTTTAACTTTACCGGCAAAATACTGGGCGAAAGTTTGGCTGATTTTGTAGCTTTTAGTGCTCCTGAAGCCATCGTAATCTTTGGTGGACTTTCAAAGGCAGGTGATTTGATAATGAATCCAATTCGTGAAAATATGGAAAAAAATCTGCTTCCTTTATGGAAAGGTAAAATCAAACTATTCTTCTCGGATTTAAAAGAAGCCGATGCAGCCGTATTAGGTGCCAGTGCTTTGGCTTGGGAACTATAAAATAACTCAAACCCCCTAAAGGGAATAATAGAGAAATCTCTTTCTGAATTCAGGAAGGGATTTTTTGTTTATAATTGTTCATCTTTAAGAATGATTGAAACACAACCTATTCATTACTGATTATCTCTTTATTATAAAATATTTCTGTTAAATATCCAATTTAGTGATACAAGCTATTAATTTTGGTTGTAATTTTGCAAAGTTGTTTAAACAACCATTAATCATATAACTACTATGGTACAGATTCAAAACGATGAGCTATTCGATATATTGGTGGGTAAAATATCTACAGCCATAAATAGAACTTTCCTACGGGCATTTTCGGCAGAAGGCATTGAGATTACTACCGAACAATGGTCTGTCATGGCATGTCTATGGCAGAAGGACAAAGTGACACAACAAGTTCTGTGTACGTTGACCTCAAAAGACAAACCAAGCATGACAAGACTTATTGACAAACTGGAAAAGCGTAATTTGGTTACTCGTGTTTCAGATCACTCCGATCGAAGAATAAATCTCATTCATCTAACAGATGCTGGTAATGCATTACAGGAAAAGGCAAGTGAAATCGTTAATAAGATAGTTTCTAAAACACTGAACAACATCACTGAAGAGGAATTGAATTCAAGCAGAATAGTTCTCAAAAAAATCATGGCAAATTTAAAATAATTTTTTTATTTATATAGTTGCATGCACAACTATTGTTTAATTAATCACATAGAGGTATGAAAAAAAAAGTATTAGTAATTATTGCGGCAGTTGCATCCATGCAAATATATCCGCAAAAGGTATTGCAGTTGGAAGAATGTCGGCAAATGGCACTCAGCCACAACAAGAACCTTAAAATGGCAGAGGAAAGTATTAATGCGGCAAGAGAAATGAAAAAAGCGGCTTTTACACAGTTCCTTCCAAATTTCTCGGCAAATGGAACATACACTTACAACAGCAAGAATCTATCCTTGCTATCAGAGAACGCAATGCTTCCGGTTTATAATTTAAATGCCAACGGAAGTGTAAACTATGCCAGTTCATGGAATAATTCATGGGCAGTTGTAAACGGAACACCCGTTCCATTGGATGCAAGTGGCGTACCATTCAATCCGGCAAGTAATCCCGAGAAAATTGAATGGAAAAATAAAGCATTGCTTCCCAAGGAAGCGATGGAATTTGACATTAAAAACGTTTTTGCAGGAACAATAGGATTTGTACAACCAATTTTTATGGGAGGTAAAATCCTGGAATTATATAACATTGCCAAATATGGTGAGAACCTGGCTCAGGCACAGCACGAAAACAAAGTAACAGAACTGTTGCTGGAAGTGGATGAAGCCTACTGGCGGGTTGTATCATTGGAAAACAAAGTAAAACTGGCAAAAGATTATCGCAATTTGATTGCACAGGTTGATTCGAATGTAAATATCATGATTCAGGAAGGTGTTGCTACCAAAGCAGAGGCATTGAAAGTGAAAGTAAAATTGAATGAAGCAGATGTGACCGTTGCAAAAGCAGAAGATGGTCTTAATCTGTCAAGAATGGCTTTGAATCAGTTATGCGGCATTTCATTGGATGATGTTTACACCCTCGCCGACGAAGATTTGTCTACCGAAACAGTTACAACACTTATACCTGTTGACCAGGCCATCAAAAACCGTCCGGAAATAAAGGTATTGACGCAGGTTGAAAATATTGCCAAATCCAATGAGAGAATTATGTTTTCACGCTTTTTGCCGAACATAGGACTCACCGGTAATTATCTGATTTCCAATCCAAATTCATTTGACGGTTATAAGAATGAATTTGGCGGAATGTTCACCGTAGGAGTAGTTGCAAATGTGCCGCTTTTCCACTTTGGAGACAGATTTCATACGCTGAATGCTGCAAAATCGCAACGAAAGATAGCAACACTTGAATTAGAAGAAACCAAAGAAAAAATGGAACTTCAGATTAAACAAAGTGCATATAAAGTAGCGGAAAGCATGAAAAAGAAAACCGCCACACAACACAATATTGAGCAAGCCGACGAGAACTTACGCTATGCAGGCGAAGGATTCAAAGAAGGAGTTATTACTTCAACTGATTTATTAGGAGCACAAACTGCATGGCTATCAGCTAAATCAGAAAACATTGACGCCAGTATCGATGTAAAACTTTGCAACCTCTATCTGGCTAAATCATTAGGGACTCTGAAAGCTCCTGCACTTAACTCACAAACAAACAATAAAAAGTAAAAAATATAAATTCATTAAATTTCGAACAACAATGAAAAAGAAAAATCAAGATATCAGAACAGGTTTATTTGCACTTATCATCGTGATTGTCATCATTTTTATCATCAGCATCATTGTAAATAAACCGGAACCTCTAATAATAGAAGGTGAAGCAGTTGCATCAGAAGTACGTATTTCGGGGAAAGTACCGGGACGTATCCGCCAATTCAATGCCGAAGAAGGCACACAAATAAAAGCCGGTGACACATTAGTCGTTCTGGACAGTCCGGAGCTAAACGCCAAACTGGAGCAAGCCAATGCTGCACAAACTGCAGCTCAGGCACAAAACAAAAAAGCAATAAAAGGGGCTCGCAAAGAGATGATTGTAGGTGCTTATGAAATGTGGCAGAAAGCACAGGTAGGTGTTGATATTGCAAAAAAATCGTACGACAGAGTTCAAAAGCTTTATGACAAAGGAGTTGTTCCGGCTCAAAAGCGTGACGAAGCTGAAGCACAATACAGAGCTGCAGTAGCTACTTCGAGTGCAGCAAAATCGCAATACGATATGGCATTGAATGGTGCTGAAAGTGAGGACAAAGAAGCAGCTTTAGCTTTGGTTAACCGCGCCAAAGGAGCTGTAGATGAAGTCAAATCGTACCTGAAAGAAATAACTCTCACCTCTCCTATCGATGGTGAAGTGACCGAGATCTTCCCAAAACGTGGTGAATTGGTTGGAACCGGCGCACCAATTATGAGCATTGTAGATTTGAATGATATTTGGTTTAGTTTCAATATTCGTGAAGATTTATTAGGCGATTTGAAAATGGGAAAAACATTTAAAGTAAAAGTTCCAGCTTTGAATAATCAGGTTGTAGTCGTAAAAGTAAGCTATATCAAGGCACTTGCTTCGTATGCCACATGGAAGGCCACCAAAACGACCGGTCAGTTTGATGTAAAAACATTCGAAGTGCGCGCCCGTCCAACGTCAAAAATAAAGGATTTACGTCCTGGAATGTCGGCCGTTTTTGAAGAAGTCGTAAAGTAAAAACTAATCACGAAATCCTTGTTTATGGAAAAAAAGCAGACAAGGTCATTTAATTGTAAAATCATGTCAAACAACATATTAACGGCAATACAAACAGTTTTCAAACGAGAATTGAAACGAATGGTTAGTCGTCCGATTTACCTGCTGGGGTCAGTAGGTGTTATGACTTTTTGCTTCGTTTTTTTTCTGACTTTCTTCAACGAAGGTCAACCTGCAAAAATGCCTGTTGCAGTAGTTGATATAGACAATTCGTCGTTTTCCCGTCAATTTATACGCAATCTGCAAACTTCGCAACATGTGGATATTGTGGAACACCTTCACAGTTTTAAAGATGCTCGTGAAGAAATGCAGCGGGGAAATATCTATGCATTTGTATTTATCGACCGTGACTTATACAAGAACACAGCCACCAATCGCAGGCCGGTACTTACTTTTTATGTCAATAACGCTTACCTTATCGCAGGTTCGTTGGCAGCAAAAGATATTAGTTACCTGAGCTTAATCACAGCGGGCGGTGTGCAACGACAGGTACTTCGTGCCAAAGGTGTAAATGAAAGTCAGATAATGGGCATTGTGCAACCGATTATGGTTGATACACATCTGATTGGTAATCCATGGGCAAACTACGGAACGTATTTATTGAATGTACTTTTACCAGCCATGTTGCAATTAATGGTATTGATGCTTACTACTTTTAGTATTGGTGTTGAATTAAAAGAACGCACATCGAAAGTATGGATTGAAACAGCCGGCAATTCAATTTTTGCAGGATTAATGGGAAAATTATTACCATACACAGTTATATTCACATTACTGGGATGTACAGGAAATCTGCTACTTTACAAGTACATGCATTTCCCGCTTCATTCAAGTATTGGTTGGATGTTTCTGGCAACTTTTCTACTGGTATTGGCAGCACAAGCATTGGGAATACTTTTTATTGGCACATTACCCGTTTTGCGCGATGCAATAACGGTGGCCGGTGTGTTCGGAACCTTGAGTATTACTGCAGCAGGTGCTACATTTCCTGTTGAACAATTGCCCTATTTTTTCCGCACATTTACAAGTGCATTCCCAATGCGGCATTATTCTTTAATCTATGTAAATCAGGCACTAAATGGTACTGACATTTCACATTCGGTTACCAAATACATCATACTGCTTGCATTTACATTGTTACCATTGTTTGTGTATAAAAGATTGAAAAATGCAGCTGTATTTATGAATAATCCGACAAAATAAAAGGATTACTTTCATTCATTTTCCTCAACTAAAAATAAAATCGTTATGAACGATAAAAAAAACATATATAGCGTCAGATCCATTCTATTAGGTATTTGGTATAATTTCATTCACGAGATTAAAACCACTTTTCGCGATCGTGGAGTAGTTATCATGTTTATTGTAGGCCCGTTGGTTTATCCGCTCCTTTATTGTGGAATGTATTTCAACGAAACACTTGTTGATGTGCCTGTTGGTATAGTGGATCAATCGCAGAGCATGCTCTCCCATCAAATTGTACGAAATATAGATGCAACACAAAATCTGAAAGTCTATAGCAATTACTGTTCAATGAAAGAAGCAAAACAAGCATTTGAAAATGGAGAAATACATGGTATTGTGTTTATTCCAAAAGACTTGAATCGCAAAATCAACATGAACGAACAGGCAACTGTATCGGTATACGCTGATATCAGCAGTTTTATGTACTACCGATCTATTTATCAAAGTTGCACTTACAGTATGCTCAATCTGAGTAAGAAGATTCAGATACAGCGACTTAATGCAAGCGGAATAACCGGCGAAAGTGCAAATATGATTGCCGATCCGCTGCGCTATCAGAATATATCACTCTTTAATGCCGGTGGTGGCTTTGCAAGTTTTCTGTTGCCTGCTATCATGGTGCTGATTTTATTCCAGACCTTATTTTTTGGTATCACTATGTTGGCCGGAACTTCGCGCGAAGAAAACCGGTTTCATGTACTGGTAAGCAGCAACATTCATCGTGGAGGTATTTTCAGAGTAATAACCGGAAAAGCTGCACTCTATTTCATAATATATTCTGTGTGGGTGTTTTATGCACTTGGAGTTATTCCTCAGATATTCAACCTGCCTCATATTGGAAACCCAATAGATATTGTGAAGCTGATGATACCTTTTTTGCTTGCTTCTATATTTTTTGCAATGACGGTGTCGGTATTTATTCCAAACAGAGAAACCAGTATGATATTGTTTATGTTTTTCTCCATCATACTCTTATTTATGAGTGGAATAACCTGGCCACAATCTAACATTAATGGCTTTTGGAAAACCTTCGCATGGATATTTCCTTCCACTCAGGGCATTCAGGGTTATATCAAAATAAACACAATGAGTGCCGATTTACATCATGCGAGGTATGAATACGTGAGTTTGTGGATGCAAACGGCAATTTACTTCGTGACAACCTTTTTTGCATATCGCTGGCAAATAAAGAAGAGAGAGAAAAAACAATTATTAAAAGAAATTTCATTAGAAGATTAATTCCTTTACATTTTCATTATTCAAAATCAAAAAAGGAAGAGGCTGTCTCAAATTTTAAATTGAGTCAGCCTCTTTAAATGAAAATATGAAATATTTTTTTAAGTTATTTATTATCAATGAAATATATTCAGAAAATTCCGTGGCACAGCTGTTTCAAAGCTTACCACTTCAGTAGAAATTGGATGATAAAAAGCCAGTAATCTGGCATGCAATCCTAATCTGCCAATCGGACTGATTCCTGCTCCATATTTTTTATCACCGACAATAGGATGACCAATACCCTGCATGTGAACCCGAATCTGGTTTTTACGACCTGTTTCCAGTTCAATTTCAAGTAAGGAATAGTTTTCGTTCGATTTCACACAGCGGTAATGCGTAATGGCTTGTTGACCACCATTATCAGTATCACTCGAATGAATTTTCAACGATTTCTCATTTTCAGTCAGCCAGGTCACAATCGTATCCTGCTCTTTCTCCATTTTTCCTTCTACCAATGCCACATAAATGCGTCGTGTAACAATGCGATGCCAGTTTTCCTGCAAAACAAGCTGTACTTCTTTGCTTTTGGCAAACATAATCACACCGGAAGTTTCACGATCGAGGCGATGAACCACATAAATACGATTGGCCGGTGAGCTTTTCTTTACATGTGTTTTTAATATCAAAAAAGCCGTTGTTTCGTCCGAATTTCCGGTACTTACAGTCAGTAAACCTTCTTTCTTTTCAACTATTATGAGATACTGATCTTCAAAAATAATTTTAAGCTTGGGATGTGATAATTCAACATTTCCACGTCCGCTGGTTACTGCCACAAGGTCATTTGGTTGTAAAGCCAGATTGAATTGCGTTGTCACTTTATTATTCACCATGATCTGACGGTGAGCCAGCAGGGATTTGATTGAATTACGACTCATTCCGCCCATTTTGGCAAGCAGGAAAGTCATTAGTTCGGTTGGTTCTGAAACTTTCAGTTTGGTTTCTTTGGGAGCAGGAATTGGTTTGGGTTTATTTCTCATCAGTATTATTTACCATTTATTCATTTACTATTTACAATTTCTTTGGTCAATTTTGAACGAAGAATCACTAATTAACCAGTCAACTAATCACCAATCAAGCTTTTCACTACCGCCAATGCCGCATTCTCTCCATCAACAGCAGATGAAGTAATACCACCCGAGTAGCCAGAACCTTCACCGGCAGGAAAAAGTCCTTTGATAACAGTATGTTGACCGGTTTCACTATCACGTGGAATGCGAACGGCAGCTGAAGAACGTGACTCCACTCCCACTACCACAGCATCGTTTGTCAGATATCCCCGCATTTTACGGTCGAACTTTTTAAATCCTTCACGTAACCGACTGGATATGTTTTCCGGCAACCAGAAATGCATGGGTGATGAAATCAATCCGGGCAAATACGAACATTCCGGTAAATCTGCAGAAAGTCTTCCCTTTACAAAATCGCCCAAACGCTGTGCCGGAGCAACCTGACCAAGTCCGCCATTATTTTTATACGCCAAATTTTCAACGTATTGCTGAAACTTCAATCCGGCTAACTCGCCGTATTCCTGAAATTCAGCCGGAATATCTTCGGGACGAATTTCAACCACAATGCCTGAATTGGCAAAAGGCGAATTTCGTTGTGAAGCAGACATACCATTCACCACAATTTCATTCAAACCGCTTCCGGCAGGCACAATATGTCCACCGGGGCACATACAGAATGAGTAAACGCCACGTTCATTCACCTGATCCACCAGATTATAACTGGCAGCCGGCAGATACGGTCCGCGTTCTTTACAATGGTATTGAATACTATCAATTAATGATTGTGGATGTTCTACGCGAACACCCATGGCAAAACCTTTGGCTTCGAGGGCAATTCCCTGATTATGCAGCATTTCATAAATATCGTGAGCCGAATGACCGGTTGCAAGAATCAATGCGCTGGCTTTGAAAACACTGCCATCAGCGGTTTTGCAACCCACAACCTGATTGTTTTCAATCAGAATTTCCGAAAGTTTTTGTTCAAAATGAATTTCACCACCATGCGAAGTGATTGTTTTACTGATATTCTCAATTACCACAGGTAATTTATCCGAACCAATATGCGGATGCGCTTCGTACAAAATATCTTCGGCAGCACCGTGATAATGGAAAATTTGAAGAATGCGGTCGGTATTTCCTTTCTTTTTAGAACGGGTATACAGTTTTCCATCCGAAAAAGTTCCTGCACCACCTTCACCAAAGCAATAATTGGAATCGATATTAATACCTTTATTCCTATGCAGTTGGGCAATATCCACTTTACGGTCGTGGGCATTTTTTCCACGTTCCAGAATGATGGGTTTTAATCCCGATTCAATAAGTTTAAGCGCGGCGAACAATCCTGC
>JBAWXD010000060.1:0-17672 GCA_037144275.1 Paludibacter sp.
ATAAATAGATATAAAAACAAATATAACGACATGAATATGAAAAAGAATTTATTTTTAATAGCTGTAGTATTGGTATTTGCTACAACACAGCTATCAGCAGTTACAACGCTTATACATTACTGGAATTTTAATTCAGTTTCTCCAAAATTAAAAGCCGCCAAGGATGTTGTCAGTTTTCCTATCCCTGCTTTTGCAGCCGATCAGTCTGTATCTTCTGCATCCTTGATTTATCAGGCAATACCTGGAACTGTTTCTCCATATAGTACGTATTGTGATTCAGTATTATTTACAACAGGCACCGGTAATCCTGTCAATATGCGCGGTACTGATGCAGCCGGTTTGGGTTTACGTTTTAGGAATCCATCTGATAAAATGCAATTAATATTGAATATCCCATCAACTGGTTATAATAATATCATTATTAGCTATGATATTCAACGTTCAAGTGCGGCAAATGGAGCAGCTACAAACACCTTCTTTTATAGTACTGATAATGGTACAAACTGGAAGAACTCAACAAATAGTGGATTACTCTCGAAAGATACTATTCAAACATCGCCTAACTGGAATTTTAAAACCGTTTCAATTACTGATCCTGCAGCAAACAATAACTCTAATTTGCTGTTTAAAATTCAATTTACAGGAGGACAGAACACCGGTACTAGTGGCAACAACCGTATTGACAATATCACTGTCGAAGGTACTGCTATAGGTATAACTGCAGCTATTGAAGAATCCCAGCTGACTAAAGAAATAACTATGACTTCCAAAACCGGAGTAGTAATTTTCAGTGAGGCATGTGATGCGGTCGTTTATAATGTACAAGGCAAACAAGTTAAGTCTGTAGCTAAAACTACTAATTTACTTACATCCGATTTGGATAACGGTTTGTACATCGTTCGCATTAACTGTTCTTTATCAAAAAAGTTAATTATTGAATAATAATAGCAAAATGATATTTAACAAAAAGGATGGCTTTGCTATCCTTTTTGTGATTATAATTAAACTATAAAAATTAAAATATGAAAAAGTATATTCTTTTCTCTTTCTTACTATTCGTTTTGGTATCAATGAATGCCCAAAATACTTCCGGTCTATTAACTGTTACAGCTACCACATCTACAGTATATGGAACATATGCACCTAAAAATGTTGTGGCTATGTGGATACAGGATAGTTCAGGTAAATTTGTTAAAACAATGCTCATTTTAGCTAATGCGCGTAAGGCGCATCTCACAAACTGGGTAACCGCAACCCCGGTAGGCAATTCAATAGATGCAATTACCGGAGCAACTCAATCTTCACATGGTACACGTGCATGCACCTGGAAAGCTACTGATCTCGCTGGAGTTGTGGTTCCTGATGGTACTTACACCGTTATTATGGAAATGACCGAAAGTAATACTGGTTCGAAACTTGGGACTTTTACTTTTGTAAAAGGGCCAAATGGGGTAACCCTGACCCCGGCCAATATTCTAAGTTTCGGGAATATCTCTATCCAGTGGGCTCCAACTATTGCGGGTCTGGAGGATGTAAAACTGGCATCATTGTATAATGTATATCCAAATCCGGCAAATTCTTCCATATTTGTGAACGGTATAGATATAAACGAAGTGGAAATATTTTCATTAAGTGCTAAGAGTCTTCTGAAAACAAAAGACCAATCTATTAACATAAGCTCTTTGGCACGTGGAACTTACCTCGTTCAAATTCAGTCGAAACTTGGAATGGTAGTGAAAAAGCTTGTCAAAGAATAAATAATTTATTGCTGTCTTTCAATTCAAGTTGTAACAGAACATTAATCCTGTAGAAATACTACTGCAATAAAAATGCTGTTATTTTGAATCAGAAATAAAACAAAGAGTTTCTGTATCCGATGGCCTTACTCATTTTGTTCCAACGTGGTGCGGAGTCCGTAATTGGTAATGCAGTAGGACAGAAACTTTCACTTATTGTTAGTTAAGTTTTTTAGGTTGTGAAAAAGGGGATAGTCTAATAACTATCCTTTTTTGATTATTAATTCAAATTCATGGATAAACAAACATATAATTCAAAGAAATTTTTACTTCCCGATAGTCCTAATAGCATGTCGTGCTATCATGCCAAAGTGATGGAAGATGGAATTATGAAACTTACCATGCACGACTGCAAGCGATCTATTCAATTGAAAAATGATTTAAATAATCGGGAGGAAATAGGCGAAGCCATTGAAAAGCTGCAGAATTTGGCGGATGGGGTTAATTCACTGCTGGAATTTATAATGGAGAATTTCGAAACAACACTCTCTTTCGAT
Source organism: Paludibacter sp. (assembly GCA_037144275.1). Lineage (GTDB taxonomy): Bacteria > Bacteroidota > Bacteroidia > Bacteroidales > Paludibacteraceae > Paludibacter. The sequence goes on from JBAWXD010000060.1 coordinate 2,294, forward strand.
TGATTTCGTCCATTGATACGCGACCTTGGACTTTCATTTTGATACCTTCAATCTGTTTCTTAGTTTCCAGATAACCGATATTAACCAGACTGTCAATTTGGGAAAAATCGAACATCGACCTCTTTTTCAGGTCAAAGTTCAATACAATTCCTAATGAATCCGGAATATTATAATTTGTATTGCTGATAATCATATTTTGGAGTTGCATTAATATGTCATTCGAATCAGCTTGTGGAGGATTATATGCCACTACACTGCCTATTATAAAATCGGGATGAAAAGATTCCTGCATGATATCTGCAGGAAAATTATTATATATGCCCCCATCAAAAAGCAGTCGGTTATCCACTTTCGTTGCTTCAAAAACAAAAGGAAAAGTCATTGATGCACGTATGGCAGTAGCCAAATTGCCACGGCGAAAAACGAAAGATTCTTTGTGGTAAACATCAGAAGCTACACAACGGAAAGGCACAAAAAGACTGTCGAAATCAGCACCCGAACGTTTTGTTGCTTGCCCGGTTAGTTTCTCTAATCCCTTTTGTATTTTTTGTGGTTGAATAATATGGGTTGGTATAAAAAACTTCTTTGGAAATCTAATCTCAAACCTTTTCAATTTTCTAAAATCGGAAGATTTGAAAAACTGAATCATTTCGTCAGGCGAATATCCGGAAGCATACAAAGCTCCAATAAAAGCTCCAATCGACGTTCCTGTGATATAATCAATCGGAATACTGTTTTCTTCCAGGGCCTTTATCATGCCTATATGCGCTATACCGGGCGCACCGCCACCACTCAATACCAACCCAACTTTTTGTGCATCTACCTGTTGTACTAAAAGTAAAAAAAAAACAATAATGAAAATATAATACTTCAAATGTCAATCGTAAATTGTAAATGAATAAATTGTAAATAATCTTATCCTTCGAAACTATAGCCTAAACCAATTTTAGTGACAATATGGTTACTATAATTTCCTATTTTATGTCTGATTCGGGTAATATTCACATCAATAGTTCTACCCAGAATAAATGCCTCTTCCGACCAAATTAATTTGAGTAAGTCATCACGACTAAATATTCGATTCTTGTTTTCGAGGAAAAGTTTCATAATTTCAAATTCCTTTTTGGTAAATGGAACTGTTTCACCTTCAACTTTCACCTGCATTTTCGACAAATTGAGTTTTAACTGATCATACACCAACATTTCAACATTAACGTTTTTCTGTTCTTCTGAACGTCGGATAATTACTTTAATCCGTGCTGCAAGTTCTCTAATGAAGAATGGTTTTAAAAGAAAATCGTCGGCACCCACACTGAAAGCGGTCATCATTTCATTTTCGCCGGGTTTCGACGACATAAAAATAATGGGAAGAGAAATAGCCTCAGGATTGTTACGTATGTCGTGAACCAGTTTAAACCCCGAACCATCACTTAGCTGAGTTTCGAGGATAAGCAAATCGTATTGAAAAAGTTTCAAGCCTAATGTGTCCTTTGAACTCTGGCAAGTTTCAGCATGATAGCCCTCATTTTTAAGATTTGACTGTAAATAACCACTGAAATCTTTATCGGGGTCAATAATCAAAATGCGGTATTCGTTCATTATTCGGTTTGCTATTAAATAGAAAACAAAATTAGAATTCTGATATTACAAATTTATGTAAACGCTGTTACAAATTTATGAGAACTGTCTTAAATCAGGGAAAGAACCTAAAGTAATGAATTATTTTCGTATTTTTGGCTGAAAGTCAGGCAATTGTCCAGAAGGTTTGTTGTTTAGCATGTATAAAATAATTAGCACTTACTACAAAGGGGGGAATTAAGAACCCTTATTGAAGTTTCGATGGGGTTTTTAATTGAACAAAATTAAACTACTGCCGTTATTTAAAGTCAAAGGACACAATTATAATACATACTTTCAAATAATAAACATGAGAGAAGCCATTCTCCTTTTACATCCGACACTTGCTATGCTGAGTGTGATTTCAGCAATTTGGGTTATAGTAGAAACGCTCAACGCATCGCCCGCAAATTTAAACCGTTTAAAAAATGCAGCAAAGCTAGTCGCAATTCTTATGTTTCTGACATGTCTCGTAGCAGGATATTATTATGTCAACTTTTATGCGCCCGATAAAGCAATTATCCTGAAAGGTTCCTGGAAGTTTGCCCATAACCTGATTATGGAAAGCAAAGAACATTTGTTTTTTATGACGCTAATTCTTTCATTTCTGTTGCCTGTTGTGGCAAGTGCTAAAGATATAGTTAGCAGCAAACAAACACGAACCCTGATTGTATCCATAGCAGGATTAATCGTATTGAGCAGTTTGGCGCTCGAAGGAGCAGGTTCGGTTATTGCCATGGGAGTTAAAATGGGTTTATTACAAACGCTTGTAAAATAATAGATTATGAAGAAAGATACGATTCAATATCTAGATAAAAATATAGCCGGTTTTGTTGTGTCAGCAGCCATTGCTATAGTCTCTAATACCTTGTTGGTTTGGGCAAAAGAGACATCCCCTGCACTTTCGGCATGGATGAAAGCACTAACATCTCATCACTGGATTTCGCATGGACTGTTTGTGGTAATAGTTTTCTTTTTACTTGGACTTATTTTGTCAAAGTCAAATCTAAAGCTTAAAACAAATACTCTCACATTGATAATTCTTCTTTCGTCGTTTAGTAGCGCAATTGGAATTGTTGTTTGGTTTATACTTTATTGAAATTTAAAAGAGATATATAAATTGTAAAACTTACTTTTCTTTAAATATGAAAAAATATTTCCTAAAACACTCTTTTCTAATTATCCTGTCGCTTTTTGCAGTTCAATCAACATTTGCAGGACCACCATTTTTTACCGACGATCCGCAAACAGTTGATTTCAAACATTGGGAGTATTATATTTCTTCTGTCAATACTTTTCAACCGGATGGTTCTACCGGAACATTGCCGCATTTTGAAGTGAATTATGGGTTAGTCCCCAATGTACAGGTTCACTTGCTCGTACCGGTTAATTATTCTTCTTCAAAAACTGATGGTTTTGCTATGGGATATGCCAATACTGAATTTGGGGTGAAATACCGCTTTGTGCAGGAAACTGATAATATGCCTCAAATCGGCGTATTTCCTATTCTTCAAATACCAACGCTTAAAAACCCGGCTTTTGGGAACGGACAAGTTCAACTATTTCTTCCGCTTTGGGCACAAAAATCCTGGGCTAAACTCACTATGTATGGTGGTGCAGGGTATTGGATTAATCCCGGAGTTGATGCCAAAAATTGGTTTTTTACAGGATTTGAAGCACAATACGATATTTCTCCGTTATTGACCTTAGGTGGCGAGCTTTATTTTCATACAGCTGATGCCATTAATACGCAATCTGTAGGAGGATTCAATGTAGGAGGATCTCTAAATCTTTCCGAAAAAACGCATATAATCTTTTCTGTCGGTCATAGTTTACTCAATGAAAACTATACAAGCTCGTATATCGGGATTTTGTGGACGATATAAACTTATTTACTAATCCAACAATCTAAAATAGATGTGTCTTACTCCTCCTGTTTTTATTCTTTTGTGCTCAGGTAATTAATCAGAGGATTGGCATACATTTCAAGCAAGCGTTTCATTAGGAAATCTTCATTCTTTTCTGGCAAATCAATTTTGGCAATTTGCAATGACAAATAGCGCTCAAAATCCAGTTTTTCCATAGTACTGTATTCTTTATCGAACCGATTTTCATTTTTCAACAGGTCGTATGCAATTTTATTGATGGCAAAAATGCTATATCCTGAATGAATTCGTTTGTCAATTAACTCCGCCGTAAGTGATATTTGTTCGTTTCGACTTGATGTTTGAGCTCCAATTACTTTCAGTTCTTGCTGAATATCACCAGTAAGTTGATAAATCACCCGTCCTTTATAGCCCATCACCCCGGTTTGCATGTTTAGCAAGTCGTCCATAGGATGTTTTTTAAAGTCAGGATCAAGTTCGCGTTGTTGTAACTCCTTTGCTTTCAGGAAGTCGCAGGGGTCATATTCGTATGAAATGCTAAGAGGACAGATATTCAATTGTGATAAATTTTCTGTAAAACTTGCTGTACCATACATGTTAAACATCTTGAGCAAACTTTCCTGTGTGCGGTCATTCGAATCTTTTGCACGTCCTTCACGTTGTGCAATCCAGATAGATTGTTGTTTTTCGTTTATTGTAAAGTTGATATAAGCCGAAAGCCGTTGGGAACTTTCTAATACCTGACGGGCACTCAAGCCCCGCTTTACAATAAAACTCTTGTTTACGCGCACCAGATCTTCAATCCAGGGAAAAATAAGCAGATTGTCGCCAATGGCAATTTCAACCGTATTCATATTCTCCTCAATCAACTTTCCACACAATAAAGCTGAATCCAGAATAATATCCCGATGATTAGAAATATACAAATAGGGTTTTGTCTTGTCAATTTTATCTATGCCCAAAAGCTTAATACCTTTTGTCATATTCGCTTCCAAATACTGCAGGAAGGGATAAACCATCTCTTTTTGAAAGCTGTATTTGTCGTTGAAAGATAATAAACGTTGCTTTAGAACATCCTTTGGCATCAATGGATATACAGTGCTCAACACCTTTATAAACTGTTTTTCCTCAATCAATCTTCTCAACACATCGTGCACTTCATCATCGTTGTAGCACCGGATTTCTTCAAAATCGTAATTCATCATGGTATATTTGAATAGTTAGTTGTCTGCTTTCTTGCTTTCCTTATCTCCTACTTAAACATCAAAGTCAAAAATAGATAAATAGCAGGTGCGGCAAGTAACATACTGTCAAAGCGGTCGAGTAGTCCACCATGACCAGGAATTACATTGCCTGAATCTTTTACGTCAAGTGTTCTTTTCAACAGGGATTCAATTAAATCGCCAAAAGTGCCGAAAATAACAATTAATTCAGAGAAAATTAACCAGTTTATAAGGCTTATATCTTTAATTATCAACGAGAAAACATATCCTGAAATCAATGCAAAAAAAGCGCCTCCGAAAAAACCTTCCCATGATTTTTTAGGAGAAATACGCTCAAATAAACGATGTTTTCCGAAAGTCACTCCTATAAGATAAGCACCAGTATCGTTCACCCAAATAGTTGCAAAAACAGCTAGAAGTATAAGTGGTTGGAAACCTTTAATGAAAATAATATAATTGAGAAGAGAAAAAGGAAGTGCAATAAATACTTGTCCCAGAACTAAATAAGCCCAGTTATGGATCGGATTTTTTTTCCGTACATACAATTCGGAAATTACCACCAGAATAAAAAATAAACCATATATGCTGAAAACAGGGAAATCTACTAATCCAGAAGCCTTAAAAAACGAGCAGATAAATAATAAAACGGCACAAGATATGGCCGAAAGCACATTAATCCTTATATCAGTTTGTTGATTTGTTATTTTGTGAAATTCGAAGACAGCCCATCCACAAACCAGAGCAAAAAATACCAGAAAAGTAAACTGGCTGAGTAAAATAGAGCCTACAACGAGTGTAATAAATAAAGCTCCGCTCAAGGTTCGTTTTACAAAGTTATTCATAGCTTGATAGATGTTTACAGTAAGCAATAGGGATAAACAAACCGTATCTGATTTTTGCTACAAAGATAGCAAAACTTTAGATTTTCGAAAGAAAAACAATAAATTCTTTTGGACCATGTGCTCCCAGAACTAAGGTTTTTTCTATATCGGCTGTCCGGCTTGGTCCGGTAATGGTAGTAAGTGTTGAGGGCAATTCATTTCCGTATTTATTTTGCAGGGCAATCAGAGCATTAGTCAGAAAATCAACCACTTGGTCTTTGCGGGCAAGCACTAAATGAATCGGTGGAAAAATATTCATTTGGCGACCAGATTCTCCGGCTGAAGTCACAATCACACTGCCGGTACGGGCAACCAAAAATTCACAAGCCGTAATTCCAACCCTCATTGTTTCAAAATCGGCAGGATCATTGGTGCTGGAAATACCTGCTTTTGAGAGTTGTTTTGTAATTTGGGAGTCACGGCAATAAATACTTGTAAAACCATTCGAATTTAGAAATCCCTTGATTTTCAAAAACTGATCCGATTCATTTTCGCAAAGAATGCATTGTCCGTTGATGGCTTCCAATTCGGATTTGAAACAATTGACCAGATCAGGCCGGATTGGTTTGTATATTTCTTCCACACCGTTCGTCAGGATGTCAACAGCAGCAATTCGTTTGGGGCGAACTGCTGCTATTCTATTCAATATCTCGTTACGAGAATTACTTTGCATTTTTCCTCGGTTTTTTCTCTGCTTTTTCTTTAACGGGAGTTTCAGCTAAAGCTATTTCTTCAGTTAATGAATTGTTTTCGACTAAAGCAATTTCCTCTGGTTCAATAAGTACTTCTTCCAGTTTATCCGAATTCCCATTTTGTGCCATTAGTTCATCATTACGTGAAGTCCACGGACGTTTACCAAAAATCTTTTCTAAATCTTCAGCGAAAATTACTTCTTTTTCAATAAGTAATTCGGCCAATTCATTGTGTTTTTTTGCATAATCAGTTAAGATTTTCTTAGCACGTTTATATTCAACTGCCACAATATTTTTTGCTTCAGAGTCAATCAATTCAGCTGTTTTTTCACTGTATGGTTTTGTAAAGCCATAATCTGAATTTCCTGACGAGTCGTAATAACTCATATTTGCCAACTCAGGACTCATTCCAAAATAAGCCACCATAGCATAAGCACGTTTAGTAACTCGTTCAAGATCGTTAATTGCACCTGTTGACATTTGGTTTAAGAAAATCTCTTCAGCAGCACGTCCTCCCAAGGTGGAGCACATTTCATCGAGCATGTGTTCCCGATTGGTCAACTGTCGTTCTTCAGGCAAATACCAGGCTGCGCCCAAGGCTTCTCCACGTGGTACAATTGTTACTTTTACCAGTGGATTGGCATGTTCTGTCATCCAACTTATGGTGGCGTGACCGGCTTCATGATAGGCTATAGACTTCTTTTCGGCAATGGTGGTAATTTTGGTTTTCTTTTCCAACCCACCTACAATTCGGTCAACGGCATCCAAAAAGTCTTGTTTTTCAACAAATGATTTATCTTTTCGTGCAGCAATTAATGCTGCTTCATTACAAACATTTGCAATGTCGGCGCCCGAAAAACCCGGAGTCTGACGGGCAAGAAAGTTTACATCTACCGTATCATTTATTTTTATCGGGCGAAGGTGAACGTTGAAAATTTGTTTGCGTTCATGAACATCCGGTAAATCAACGTGAATCTGACGGTCAAAACGCCCGGCACGAAGCAATGCTTTGTCGAGAATATCAGCACGGTTGGTGGCAGCAAGTATTATTACACCACTATTTGAACCAAAACCATCCATTTCTGTCAATAATTGATTCAGTGTGTTTTCGCGTTCGTCGTTGCTTCCCATATTCGGGTTTTTACCACGTGCACGACCAACTGCGTCAATTTCGTCAATAAATATAATACAAGGCGATTTCTCCTTTGCCTGACGGAATAAATCACGAACCCGTGATGCACCTACCCCCACAAACATTTCAACAAAATCAGAACCAGACATCGAGAAAAACGGAACATCGGCCTCACCTGCAACAGCTTTTGCCAACAATGTTTTTCCGGTTCCCGGAGGGCCAACCAGCAATGCACCTTTTGGAATTTTGCCGCCTAATTCGGTGTATTTTCCGGGGTTTTTCAAAAATGAAACTATTTCTTCAATTTCTTGTTTTGCCTCAGCTAGCCCGGCCACATCTTTGAAGGTAATTTTATTGGTTGTGTCACCTTTGTCAAATAATTGAGCCTTGGATTTCCCAACGTTGAAAATACCTCCTCCGCCACCTCCTCCAACACCGCCACCCATTCGACGTGTTAGGAATACAAACAAAAAAACCATTAAAATAACAGGCAATATAACTGATATGAAAATATCCATATAATTACGGCTATCTTTATATTCTACACCCACTTTGATGCCATATTTGTCTTCGGCCGATTGAATAAATCGTGAGAATTCTTCGGATGGAACACTCACAGTTACCATACGATCTTTGGTATACAATTCATATTTATCACCGAAAACGGTTTTTAATATATGATTGTCTTTCTTCGTTAATGAGTCTTTTAGCGCTTTCGGGTTGGATGCGAATGATTTGTAGTTGCTACCAAAAGCTCTTCTGAGGGCATTGGTGTCATTCCCAATGAGGTTGTAATTGATAAGTTGAGCCTCAATTCCGCTTTTGGAGCTATACACATCGACTTTCGAAACCATTCCTAGTTTAACATATTCCTTGAAGGTTGTAAATGGAACTTCTTTGGTTGGTACATTTTCCTTAAAGAAATAGGATCCTAACAGAAACAAAATGATAATACCATAAATCCAAGAAATATTGAATCTTGGCATTTTGCCGGCCGGTTTGATAGGCTTTTGATTGGGAGTTTTATTTTCCATTAATTTGTCTTGATTTTTTTTTATTTAGCAATATAAAAACTGAAGAAATTAAAGTATATCCTCCAATTTTTTCAAGTCAGCATCCGACCATAAATGTTCGATGTCGTAGAAAGCACGGGTTACACGTTGAAATACATGAACAATAATCTGTCCATAATCCATTGCTATCCATTCACTATTCTCAAATCCATCCGTGGCATAAGGTTTTAGCTTAATTTGCTCACGAACCCAATCTTTTATGGATGTTGCAATTGAATTTACGTGAACGCTGGAATCGCCTTCACAAATTACAAAGTAGCTGCAGGGAGCTTCTTTCAGTTTATTCAGATTGACAATAACAATGTTTTTCCCCTTACGTTCCTGTATACCTTCAACAATTTTATTTACAATTTGTTCGTTTTCTGCAATTATCATGAGCATTTATTTTTTTATTCTGAAAATGGATACAAAGATACAGTTAAATGCCCGATAATGAAAATGTTGTTTCAATGAAAATCATATAATGTTCATTAAAAAGGAAGTTACATTCATTAAGACGAAAGCGGACGCATTTTACTTTAAATAAAAGCATAAAAAATCCGATACAATAATGCATCGGATTTTTTACAAACTATAAATTCAATTATTTTACAATTGCCAAGAAATCTGCATCAGTAGCAAATTTCGAGAATTCAATATCTTTCTGAGCTATTGCAGCGAGAGAACCATCTTGTTTAACTGCACTTTTAAGGTTGCTGTAAACAGTACTACGATCGTTCGTACGAGCTCCAATTACAGCGCCAAGGTAAGCAGTCATTGCATTCGGACGTTGAACAGCCGATAAGGTTTTACGTGCTGAACTGTAATCTGCATTTAGTATCTGAACTAAGGCAGCATTGTTCGATGCTGTTGAACCAAAATATGTTTTTGATTTGGCATAATCTCCTTTGATTGTATAGATAGCTCCTAAGCCTTGTCCTACATTACCGCTGGTTCCGGCAGATTTTCCAAGATATTGTTCTGATTTATCCAAATCGCCCTTTGCCAACGAAGTAATACCGGCATTGAAGTTTACATCGCTAGATTTTGAATCAATTTCAAGTGCTTTGGTCAGATAACGAGAAGCATCCGCCACATTTCCCTGTTGGTATTTCACAGCGCCTAAATTGTTGAAACCACGAACATCAGTTGGATAGAGTTCAGTCGCCTTTTGATAGATAGCAGCCTTTTCGCCTAAATCATTGGTTAATGTACCTGCATAAATTAATTCTTCAACAGAAAGTTTTGAAGCATCATCTTTTGCCAATTTAGAAATCTCAGCATCTGATTTACCAGTAATGTCAACTGTCAGTTTCAGGCGTGAGCGACGTAATTGAGGTAGAATTTCTTCAGCAATTGCTTTGAAAGCAACCGAAAGATTTTTAATCTCACGTTCACGTTGTTCAGGGTCTGTTACCATTGATAAAACACGTAAAATAACCTGTTTGTCTTGAATATTTGAACTTTCCATTAGTTTTTGGAAACCTTCCCAATCTTCAGCCGTGAATTTAGAATCGATTTTTAGACCAGCTTTTAATTTCTTGAATTCTTTGTTTAAGAAATCAACAGTTACTTCTTCACGTTTTTCAGCCAGGTTGGTGTTCAATTTCACTCCTCCATCAGGAGATGCATAGCCCGAAACTTCAAAAGATGCTACTTTTTGGTTTGGCGATTCACTTACGGCTTTGATTTTTTTTGTTAATGCAAGTACATCAGCCGAATTTTTTTCTGTTTTGCGAAGTTCGGATTTTTGAATCAGAAACATAATGTCGGCATCTTGTTTCTCCTGAATAACACGTTGAAATTTGTCATTAAGAAGAACTGGTGTCATTTCCGAAGAATTTACTGAAACTAATTGTGACGTTGCAATAACTCCATCGGCTACTTTTACGCTCGGAATCTGATACGTTTTTTTGCCCTGAACAATGTTGAATTCAAGATAAAGTTCAGATTTAGCCATTTCAGGAACATAATCGAAAGAAACATTCATTGAATAAGTACCACCAGCTTTAAAATCAATAGTTTTGTCATTTCCTTTGACTTTTTCACCCTGGAAATTGACTGATTTTCCTTTTGTTTCTTTGCCTTCATATTTCAAAACAGGGGTAACGGTAACCACTGCTTTTTTGTTGAAATACTTAACTGGAAATGTTCCGGAAACAGTTGCATTCACCTTACCACCTTTTACTTCAAGTGGATTTGGATTGCATTTAAACAGGCTTGGATCTAAAGCGGTTAGATCCTTGGCGCACGAACTCAGTAATAGCGCAAAAACCAATGAAAGTGCGAAAAATAATTGCTTTCTCATAAACTTAAATTTTTGTTATAAATTAGTTGAATATTTATTTTTGTCAATTTGCGAACAAAGATACAATCTTTCGATGAATTTACATTACTTTGCACTTCGATTTTGACATTTTTTCTTAATACAGATACGTAATAATTCAAAGTTGGATTAAAATGAAGTAAAATTTTGACATATCAATAAAATACAAACATAATGCGAAATATATTCTGGAAAATAAGATTCAGTTTCCATATTGCAAATTACCTTACAATAAGGAAGATGGTAAATTTAAGTGTTCTGGCATTTTCCTACCTTTTATCTTTCCTTAAAATAGAACGATACAAACGCTGCATGCCATTTTTTTTGTCGGTAGAAGTTGCTAATTACTGTAATTTAAAATGCCCTGAATGTCCTGTGGGAACAAAAAAAAACACTAAGATTATTGCTAAAACAATTGATTATGAGCTTTATATCAAATTGATCAATGAAATGAAGCCCACACTTCTGCATTTAATTCTTTATTTTCAAGGAGAACCATTGCTAAACAAACAGTTGCCTGAATTAATTCAATATGCTCATCAAGCCCGGATTTTCACATCCACCTCTACTAATGCACAATTTGTAACCAAAGATAATGCCAAACTTTTAGTTTTGTCAGGATTGGATAAAATTATAATCTCAGTTGATGGGAGTACGCAGGAAACTTACCAGAAATACAGGATAGGAGGAAGGCTGGACAAAGCTATTGACGGAATAAAACAGCTTGTTTTTTGGAAAAACGAATTGAAATCTATCACGCCTATGGTTGAAATTCAGTTTCTGGTATTGAAAACCAACGAACATCAAATGGCTGAAATGCGTCTGTTAGCTAAAAGTCTGAAGGCAAATCGAATGAGTTTTAAAACCGCTCAACTCTACGATTTTGAAAATGGAAATGCATTGATGCCTTCAAAAAAAAGATACTCGCGTTATAAAAAAAATCATAATGGAAAATATGTACTGAAAGGCAAGCAACCTAATCGTTGTCTGCGCTTGTGGAGTGGGGGAGTAGTTAATGCACACGGCGAAGTTTTGCCATGTTGTTTTGATAAAGAATCAAATAATTCTTTTGGAAATGTATCCTCAGCATCATATTCAGCATGTAGACATAATGAAAAAGCTTCCGGATTCAGAGAAAGCATTCTCCAAAACCGGAAACAATACGAAATTTGCCGGAATTGTACCGGCTAATCATTACTGAATTTCAATGGTTCTCGTAGGTTTAGGCTTAGCTTCTTCCCTCTTCGGAATGCAAACCGTCAAAATTCCATGTTCATAACTTGCTTCAATTTTCTCACCATCAGCAGTTTGAGGCAGTGTGAATGATCGACTAAATGATTGATAGCTAAACTCACGTTTGGTAAATTGCTCTCCTTCTTTTGTTTCATTTTCAACTTTCTTTTCTGAAGAAATTGTTAGCAAATCATGATTCAATTCAAGTTTGAAATCACTTTTATTGAATCCGGGTGCAGCTACTTCTACCGTAAATGCTTCGGTATTTTCTTTGATATTCACCGAAGGTAGCGTGGTATTTGTCAATGAAAAATTACGGTTTGACCAATCGAATAAATCGCCTTCAAAAAAACGGTCAAACATTGAAGGTAGTTGATTTGAAAATCTTACGAATGACATAGTTTTATCCTCCAATTTTTTAATTAAACATTAGGTTTATTATTGTATTTATGTTCCTACAAACAAAATGCCAATGAAAATAAATGTCACTATGTCACTTAATACGAGCCATATAAAGTCATAATGTCAGTTGAATTTACTGTGTCACATTGCAGGTTTAATGAAAAATTCTGATTTTCAGAACAGTATTATATTTGACTTTAATGATATTGTAATAATTACAACTGAAAAACTGTCACAATTTTATTAAATTTCCAAGAAAAGTTGTTTAATAAATGCATAAATAAAATTTTTTCTGTATATTTGCCCAATACAATTTTTATGTCCAATTAATAAAGTAACTAAAATGACCAAGAAATTTCTACTACTGGCACTCGTTGCCTTTTTTTGTGAAATGGCTTTAACTCCTGCATTCGCTGTTAAAGCAGCACCATTTCCAATAAAAATTACTCAACCTGATGGTACCCAGTTGACCATACGCTTGCATGGAAGTGAGTTTAATCATTTTCAGACAACGGAAGATGGCTATGTTTTAAAAACTGATGCAAAAGGGTTTTTGACATACGCTACAGTAAATTCTGCTGGTGAATTAGTTGAAAGTAACTTTGTCGCGCAAAACATCAATAAAAGAACTGCCACTGAGGTTCAGTTTCTGAAAACAGTTGACCAAACTGCCGTACAGCAATCTATTCAAAGTCTGTCTAAAAAAAGCAAAATGCTTTTAAGCGGAGCAGATAAACCACGGAAAGCTTATCCACTTATAGGTGCTCCTAAAGCGCTTGTTATACTGGTTAATTTTACCGATAAAGCATTTGTTGTTCCAACTCCTCAAACTGCCTTTCAAAATCTTGTAACACAAAGCGGTTACAGTGCAAATGGCGGAACCGGTTCAGCTAAAGACTACTTTATGTCAGCTAGTTACGGGAAATTTGCGCCTGACTTTGTAGTTGCAGGTCCGGTAACCTTACCACAAAATATGGCCTATTATGGCGGAAATGATACAAGTGGAAGTGATAAAAATCCCGCTCAAATGGTACTAGATGCTTGTAAAGCGCTTTCAACTACCGGATTTGATTTTACTCCTTATGATACTGACAATAATGGAGTTATTGATAATGTATTTATATATTATGCCGGTTATAACGAAGCTGAAGGTGGACCAGCAAACACAATTTGGCCTCACCGATGGAGTATTTCAAGTGCTGGATTAACCAGTGGATCGTATAGTGGAAAAACAGTAGAAGATTACTCGTGTACTTCTGAGCTTAAAAGCACTTCCGGTTCAAGTATGTGCGGCGTAGGTACTTTCTGTCATGAGTTTGGACATGTACTGGGTTTGCCCGATTATTATAATACATCCGGAAGTACCACATATATTTCTACTACAGAAACATGGGAAGTTATGGATTATGGACCATATCTGAATGGTGGTTGTACACCTCCTACATATTCTGCCTGGGACAGATTCTATTTAGGGTATCTTACACCTCAACAGATAAATACTGCTTCAGATGTTACACTTCTTCCACTTTATTTGGGAACTACTGTACCTGCTAATACAAGTAATCAGGCTTATCTGATTGCTGCAAGTACTCATAATTTGAATGGAGCTGCTCCAAGTCCTGCAGAATTTTTTTTGGTTGAATATCGTAAACATACAGGATGGGATACTTATTTAGGACAGACAGTTGATGCTAATGGAAACCTGACAACCATACCTTCTGATGGAATGTGTATCTGGCATATCGATTATTTGCAATCTGCTTGGGATAGTAATGGACCAAATAATGCCGCAAGCAGTACTCAAACTGCAGCAAGTCATATGCGTGTGTATTTACAACCACTCAGCGGACAAACGGTAACTCCAGGAACTACGTTTACAACGGGTTCATTCACTCCTACAACCTGGTCTGGAACGAATCTAAATAAACCGCTTAGCAGTATTGCAATGACTGCCAACAATATGACTTTCAAGTTTATGGGTGGTACTCCTGGTCCAACTATTACTGCAGGAACTGTAGCCGCATTTGCAATGACAGTAGGAACACCAGCTGCTACTCAGACAATAACAGTTGCCGGTACAACTTTAACAAATGATATTCAACTAAATTTGTCGGCAAATTCAAGTTTTGATATTAAACTTGCTTCTGGAAGTACATGGGGCAAAAGTTTAACGCTCACTCAAGTCTCAGGTGCTGTTAGTCAATCAGTTCAAGTTCGTTATAATCCAACTTCTGTTGGTACGCAAACTGACCAGTTAGTATTGACCAGTATTGGTGCTACAACTGTAAATGTAAACCTTAGCGGAACAGCCACAGTTGGTGTAGGATCACCTGTTATTTTTGCAGGTAAAATTGATAGCAACATTCCATTTTCAGTAACGAAAGTGAATGCTACTAATGCCAAAACGATTAATATCAAATCGACTGATATAAATAATAGCCTCAACTTTGCACTTACCGGAACAGATGCTGCTATGTTCTCAGTTTCGACAAGTTCTGTAACTAAAGATGCTGCTAATGCTGCAGCAGGAACCAATGTTACAGTTACTTACAAACCAACTGCTACTGGCAGTCACAGCGCAACTCTGACTATTTCAGGCGGCGGATTAATTCCTGACAGAGTTATATCACTTACTGGTACCGGAATTTAATTCAAACAAAATCGCATAAACACAAAACCGGCTGTCTCATTTTGAGACAGCCGGTTTTGTGTTTGACTATTAGCCTAATTACGTATAACTATTTAGCGTACATTTCGTCAATCAATGTTTTGTATTTTTGCATAATAACAGCGCGACGCATTTTAAGAGTATTGGTCAGTTCGCCTGATTCAATGCTGAAGCCTTTCTTAATTAAGCTGAATCGTTTGATAATTTCATAATTAGCCATCCCTTTTTGCAAAATTGCAATCCGATTATGAATTAAGTCGTGAATCT
>JBAWXD010000061.1:0-17501 GCA_037144275.1 Paludibacter sp.
TAAAATGAAATATCGTTTATAGCTGGTATTAATATTTTTACATTATTTCCTGATGAATCAACTCTATATATTGATGAACTAATTCCATTGAAAAAATTAAAATATATATATTTATCATCGGCTGAAAAAACAAAATCACCTACACCCGTTGATATTTTCTCATTAGTACAAGAAAATATAATTAAGCAAATAAGTGCAATAATAATTTTTTTCATATCTTCTAGCCTCACGTTCGTCTTAGCTTAATATTTATACTCCCTATGTTTGGCATTGCGTCCCGCCAGCTGGCGCGGATTTGTAATCCGTGCCTTGTTCAACTTGCATTATTAAAGATTTTTATCTATGCTTTTTATTGGTACAGATTGCAAATCAGCGCTAGCGAGTGATAAATCCCAACAAATAGCAAAACCATTTTCTCATTTAATTAACTGTCTGAAATTTATACAGTTTCTTTTTCTGGCAATTTCTCGGTATCGGTTGATGGTCCTGAAATTTCTTCAGCTTTATTTTCTTCCAACACAAAGCGTTTGTAATACGAGATCATAAGCGTAGTGAGTGGAAGTGCAATAATCAGTCCCACCATTCCCATCAACGAACCCCAAATGGAAAGCGATAGCAAAATGACAGCAGGATTAAGTCCGGTAACTTTTCCCATAATGCGTGGCGTGAGAATCAGGTCTTCGAGCAACTGAATAACCACAAAAACCACTGCTATTCCAATCAGCACCGACGTTAAACTCTGTCCTGTTTCGAACGATTGAAGCAAACCCAGCATCAATGAAGGAATAAGGGCGACGGCTTTCAGATAAGGAACCATATTCAATACGCCAATCAGTAAGCCCATAACAATGGCAAGCGGCATACCAATAATGCTGAATCCGATAATGAAAAGTATTCCCACAATCAGTGCAATCAAAGCCTGCCCGCGGAAATAGCGGTTCATGCCACTTTCCATATCTACAATGATTTCTGTTATCAGTACTTTGTACTTCGGCGGAATAATTCCCAACATGGAGGCGGATATTTTTTCGAAATCCAGCAGGATGAAAATCAGGTACAGGAAAACGATAATTACCACCGAAAATCCCAGAATAAAGTCGAGCGAACCATTAATAAAATCCCACAACTGCGGTGCCAGCTTACGAATACTGTTCATGATATTTTCATCTTTCAGAATGGTCTGAAGATTCATGTGCGAAAGGTAACGCTGAATTTCGTGTTGCCAGGCTTTGGGCAAAAATGAATTCATATTCAGATTTTGGCTATAGCTAACAACGAGTTCCGAAAGTTTCTGAATTTCCACACTAACAATGGGAGCTAATAACAGAATTATTCCGGTTATTGAACCGAAAAACAATATAAGTGTCGCAAGAATGGAGAGACTCCGACTTTTAAACCTTAGTTTGTGTTGAAAAAAGGATACGAAAGGTTGCATTAAATAGGCCAGCAACCAGGCAACCAGAAATGGAAGTAATACATTACTCAGTCTGACAATCAACAAATAAAGCAGTGCCAAAATGCTTAAACCGATAAGCATGCGTACCACCCGATCGAAAGTATATGGTTTTGAGTTCATTGTTTTTTGTTATGTTATTTGGATAACTGGAGGTTGTGATTTAAGCCCTTTAGGGGTTTGGGGCAATTTTCGTTTTATTAAAGCAATCCCTGCAAATGGGTTCATATTCGGTCATCTCGCCCAGCAAAACGCGTTTATCGCTGTCAACCAAACGGTGCGACACATAAGCCAGCGAACCGCAACGAACGCAAATAGCATGAACTTTATACACATCTTCGGCTATTGCGCAGAGAGCCGGCATAGGACCGAATGGTATGCCCTTGAAATCCATATCCAGTCCGGCAATGATGACCCGAATACCCTGATTGGCAAGCTGTGTGCAAACATCCACTAATCCATCGTCGAAAAACTGAGCCTCGTCAATTCCAACCACATCCACTTCGCCCGCCATAAGCAAAATGCTACCCGATGAATCAACCGGTGTGGAACGAATGGCAGTCCGGTCATGCGAAACGACCTCATCTTCCGAATAACGCGTATCAATTTTTGGTTTAAAAATCTCCACTTTTTGTTTAGCAAAATTGGCACGTTTTAATCTTCGTATCAACTCTTCTGTTTTACCGGAAAACATGGAGCCGCAAATTACTTCAATACTTCCGCGTTTTTGCTGAATTGGATGGTTTTGCTCGAAATATATCATGGTATTTTATTGAAAATTAAGTGATTTCCTTTATAGTTTATTCCGTTTATCGTACCTTTACTGCCGTTTTGAAGTTCATGTCAGCAATTTTCAGTTTTAATCTTTGCAAAGATAAAAAAATAACAAGGATAGAAAATATATTTACAAAAAAAGATATGAACACATACGTTAATTAAATGCCGAGATAATTATGAAACTATTTGTTGTACCTACTCCGATTGGAAACCTGGAAGATATGACTTTTCGTGCCATTCGGGTGCTGAAAGAAGCCGATTTAATTTTGGCCGAAGATACACGCACCAGCGGATTTTTGCTCAAACATTTCGAAATCAAGACCCCCATGCAATCGCACCATAAATTCAACGAGCATAAAACCGTTGAAAATGTGGTTCAGCGTATTATGAACGGTCAGAAAGTGGCGTTAATTTCCGATGCCGGTACACCAGCCATTTCCGATCCCGGGTTTTTGGTGGTTCGTCAGTGTGTAGAGAATGGAATTGAAGTAGAATGTTTACCCGGTGCAACTGCTTTTGTGCCGGCTCTAGTAGCTTCAGGTTTGCCCAATGACCGTTTTACATTTGAAGGCTTTTTACCTCCCAAAAAAGGCAGACAAACTAAAATCAGAGAACTTTCGACCGAAAAACGAACCATGATTTTTTACGAATCACCTTTTCGATTGGCAAAAACCCTGACCCAGCTGGCCGAAGTTTTCGGAAATGACCGAAAAGCATCTGTTTCTCGAGAAATTTCAAAGCTATTTGAAGAGACAAAACGGGGCACTTTACAGGATTTAAGCCTTTATTACACAGAACATAACCCAAAAGGAGAAATTGTTGTAATTGTTGCAGGATTAGAAGAATAACATTACCTTTGCACCCGAAAACAAACCGAATCTATTGCTGTGTTTTCAATAGGTACTTAAACTTTCCATTCAACTCACCATTTAGTTTTTTAAGTTATGAAACCGTTTTTTTACACATTCGCTCTGATGGCTGTGATACTGACATCATGCGGCAAAAATTCTTCTGATTATAAGGCACTTCAGGCTCAAAATGATTCGTTGATGAATTCCAAAGTCAAACTCCAACAGGAAGTTGACAGTTATTTCTCGGCAATGAATCAGATTGAACAGAATATTGAGAAAATCAAAGAAACTGAAAAAGTAATTTCTGTTCAACCTGTTGGAACAGAGTTGACGCCCGATGTACGCACAAAAGTGAATGAGGATATGACTTACTTGTTTGATATGCTGAGAGCTAACAAACAGGAATTAGCCCGTTTAAAGTCAAAACTCAGAAAAAGTGCTTTCAAATCTTCTCAACTCGAAAAAACAATCATTAAATTGACCAAATCGCTTGAAGAAGAAACCGCAAAAGTAGCCGTTTTACATGGAGAATTAGCCAAAAAAGACTCCTTAATTGTAAAACTGGATACTCAGGTAGTTAAATTAGGTCGTGATGTTGAGAATCTGACAGTTGAAAATAAATCCAAAGATGTAAAAATTAAAGAACAGGAGGAAACAATTCATACTGCCTGGTACGTTTTTGGGACAATTACTGAACTGAAACAACAGAAAATTGTTTCTGTAGAAGGAATGTTTAGTCAGCAACGTATTCTACAACACGATTTTAATAAAAATTATTTTGTTCGGATTGATGCACGGAAGACGAAATCAATTCCATTGTATTCAAGTCATGCAAAAATTCTTACCAGCCATCCAAAATCTTCATACACTTTGGAGAAAGAAAATGGAAACTTTGTCTTACTAATTGTTGATCCGGAAGAATTCTGGAGTATTAGTAAATACCTGGTTATTGAGGTGGAATAAATTCAACAGCCATTTTCAAAAACCTGTTGCCAATTAATGCGTTTTCTTTATTTAGAAAACGCATTTTTAATAAATTGTCAGATATAAAATGAAGTATAAATACGTTTTTATTGATTTAGACGATACTCTTTGGGATTTTCATGCCAATGCCAAATCGTCATTACACGAAATTTTCGAAACCAGAAAATTACAACAGCATTTTGATAGTTTTGAGCAGTATTTTGAAATTTATGCCAAACGGAATCTTGAGTTATGGGATCAGTACGGCAAAGGATTTATAACAAAAGAAGCACTTTCGCTGGAACGTTTTCTCCATCCTCTGAAAATGGTTGGTATTGACGATGCCGAATTAGCCATTAAGATAGGGAGGGAGTACCTTGATTTATTACCCACACGAACAACTCTTGTACCTTATGCCATTGAACTTTTAGATTATCTGGCACCGAAATATCCACTGACCATCGTTTCAAATGGATTTATTGAAGTGCAATACCGCAAACTCAAGAGTTGTCAGATTGAGCAATACTTCTCATATGTGGTCCTTTCGGAGGCTGCCGGAGCATTAAAACCCGATAAACGTATATTCGAATATGCTTTGGGTTTAAACGAAGCAACCACCACAGAAACGATTATGATTGGTGACAGTTACGAAGCTGATATTAGTGGCGCTCAAAATGTGGGGATGGATCAGATTTACTTTAATCCGAATGTTGAAGAATCTCCATCTAATTTTCCTGCTACGTATTTTGCTAAAAGTTTAGATCAGATTCTAGCTATATTGTAGAGTTAGTCATTATTCGACATAAAAAAAGAGTTTCTCAACTGAGAAACTCTTTTTTTGTAAAGAAATATAACAAGTTTACGGTCTTTTACCAATATAAGTAAATACTTCAACATAATGAGTACGGTGTCCTGCAATAACAGATGGTTGATTCATCCAATAAGAGACACTTAATTTATGCGTAGCCGCGTCATACTTATTAATTCCTGAAGGATCCAATTCACCTGAGCGTGTACTTGAGGCTGGTTGACCATAATAGTTAGTCACTGAAGTAACATTTCCACTTCCATCAAAATGGAAAATTGGTGCAAACGTTCCATACATACTAAGTGCACCTCCACTCTTAATTAAGTGATAGAAATTACCTGCTGTAACATCATACATAACTACTGATGTTGCATCCAACGTTTCAAGATACACTTCATTAGGATATGCTCCTACTATACCAGCATTTGCAGCATCAACCAAAGTACCTGTAAGTGTATAATCACCATCATATTGGTTTTTGATTCCGAATTTAACAAAACCGGTTACCAAATTACTCAGGGTATATTTTGGATCACTTACGGCAGTTAATTTTACCCCAAATGAATAAAAACCACCAAAATTAGAAGGATTAAACTTCACCTTAATATATCCAGTACTTGATCCGGCAGGAATAGTTACCGAATTTCCAGTATTCAGAACAATAAATTTTGTTGGATCAGGAATTGCATTTCCGGCAGCAATCAGTTTAGCCATTGCAGCATTAGTAGCATTCAACAATTCGAATGTAACAGTAACATCACTTGTAGCAGGACCAGAAGTCAAATTAACAGGGATGAAATTAATGGTTGTATCACGATTAAATCCGTCGTATGCACGTGAAACAGCATTTGTTGTATCCGCTGAGGTCAAATGAACTTCAACAAAATTTTGATTAGCCGTATTCTTGGTACCAATCAAATTGTTCGAATAATCGCTATCATTCAAGCAGGCAGTCATTGTCAATACAAAGGCCAGCGTCAGGATAGGAAAAATTTTATTTATTATCTTATTCATAATTATTTATTTATTAAGTTTTTAATTATGTTATAGTTTGAAGAGTGCTAGTTCAACAAACTATAACATGATATTAATTATTCTTATCACGGTTGCCAGAATAGTTTTTCTGTAAAGATATTATCAGCGGTTCTTGCTGGTAAGCTGGCTGAATTTGTAGTCAATTCAGTTTGTGGATAAGGCATTACTCTTGGCAAACCTCTGGAATCTTTATTCACATTGTTTGACAGATATGTATAACCTGAAGCAGCTGGTAAAACCAATACCCCACGTCTTAAATCAGACCAAGACTCAACTGCATCAACACCACATAAAGCTATGTACTTCTGAAAAGCTATAAATTGTATTTTAGCTGCACTTGTTGTTCCTGAATTAGCCCACATTGCTGAAGGTACAGTTGTGATATAAGTCGTTGCAGAAGCAGTTGCAGTTGCTACACCAAGCCATACAAATGATTGAGTAATTGCACTTTCGAATAATGTTTGTGCTGTGCCGGTTATCCAACCTCTTTGAGCAGCTTCTGCCTGAAAGAATAAACTTTCAAATGAAGGTAAAATAAACTGATCTTGAGTTGCTGAACCTGCCAAGCCAGGGCCTATTTCAGTACCGGTAAATACAGGTAAACCACCAACGGATGCCTTATTCCCACCTACTGCACCATAATCAGTTCCGGTTATACCAGTTGGTAAACCATTTGAAGAGGCATAAAACCTTTCCAAACGTGGATCTGTAGTACTTAATAGCGCTTTGAAATAATTATTCGGTTTATTATTTGTAGTTGCAGGTGCACCTGATGGTGTCAAACCAAACTGGCCATAAAACGGATTCTGTTTTGCAGTTTGATTGCTATAACCAGGTTGAACAGCTACATCTTCACCCGCAGCTAAAAATCCACCATCAGCAGTAATTTTAGCTATTTGAGCAGAACTTGGAGTGAAACCTTTTTCAGATTGACGTAAAAACATACGCAATTTGATGGTATTTGCAAACTTCTTCCACAATACGATAGCATCAGGTATTTCCATACCTTTATTGGCTACATTAATTGCTCCGCCACGACAGAAAATAAGATCTGTTTTCACAAAACTTGATTTTGGTGCTGCAGCATTAAGATAAGAAATAGCTTGATCCATTTTCACTAATAAATCAGCATAAATATCAGCTGCAGGTGTATAAGCAGGACGTGGATAATTTACATAATCAAAAGCTTGAGCATAAGGTATTGCACCAAACTGATCAACAGTTTCCTGCCAAAGTTTAACTGATAATACCATGGAAGCTCCTGCCAACACAGAATCTTTAGCTGCTAAAGCTCTTGTTTGAACCTGATACAAATCAAATAAAGTATTGTACGCTTGATCCCAATTAGTTTCAGGGAAAGTGTTGGCAACTTTATAAGTTGTTTCTTCTTGTTCCACGATAAATGTACCAGAACGAGACATATAACCCATCCAGTTATTAAGGAATATAAATCGAGTTGCTTGTCGGGCACCAACCGAAGTTTGTGCATTTGTAAAAATCAGGTCAGGAGTAATATTGTCTCCGGTCACACGGTTCGGATCCGTGTTCACATTCAGGAAGTCACTACATGAGCTTGTTGCAAAAACAACAGCTAAAAGTGACAACATCACTATATTTTTAATTTTTTTCATATTTCTATAGTTTTATAATTATTAAAACTGCAAATTAACTGTAGCTCCAAAGAACCTTGAGGATGGTGTTTCATAAGCACTACTTACACCCATTGTATTTCCTGTTGAAGTATAGTTAAACTCAGGATCACCCCATTGATTAGAATCTGGTAAGAACATTAATAAGTTCTTTCCTACTAAGCTTACAGTAGCTTTTTTGAGGAAGCTGGTATTATTTTTCAAGAATTTAGATGGAACATTATAAGTGACATTTAATTCACGTAATCTCCATGCAGCTGCACTTGCAAAATAGTTTGTAGCAACACCGGTATTTTGGGTTTTACTTGTCCAGAAACCATAATTACCATCAGTCACAAGTCTGTTCGTGTTAGGAACATAAGTATTTGTTGCTGCATCTAAATAAACTGAGTTTGGAAATACAAAACGTTGACGTCCATATTCAGCTGAGCGTGCAGAAATTCCCGAGAAATCCATATCAGCACCAGCTCCTGCATAGAAATTATGTCCACCTTTATAATCCCAAGTCATTGAGATACTAAAGTCACCTAAAGTGTATGAAGGAGAAATACCAATTACCCAAAGAGGTAATGTTCTTCCTTTGGTAATTAAGGCTGAAGATACATTAGGATTTCCTGATGCGTCAACAATTACTTTACCGGTGGCTGGGTCACGAGTATAATCGGTCATTTGGAATGAATAAGCAGGTTGTCCTACCACTGCGATATTATTAACGGTAGGATTACTTGCTGCATTTTGAATGAATCCGCTATTACCTGCTAATACTACAGGTATATTACCCAACGTTTGGGTTACAATATTGTTATTATAGGTAGCGTTCACTAATAAATTAAAATCACCATCTCCAATTTTCACAAGAGGGGTTAATTTCAAATCCATTTCAAATCCCCAGTTACGGAAACTAGCTGCATTGGCCAATGCTACAGGATAACCTGTTGCCCATGATTGAGAAACTGATAAAATCTGGTTCGTACAATCCTGATTGAAGTAAGTAGCTTCGATACCAACACGGTCATTTTCCATTAAGCGAAGTTCAAAACCAGCTTCAGTAGTTGTAACAAATTCAGGTTTCAAATCTGGACTTGGAATTGTATTACCGGCAGTGAAACCTACATTGTTTCCAAATGGGAAACCAGTTCCTAGAGAATATACTGCCTGAGTTGAATAAGCTGCAAGGTTTACATTACCTGATTTATTCAATGCACCTCTTAACTTTAAGTAGTTGATTGAATTATCTTTTAATGTTGGAAAAATATCAGACAGAATTACCGAAGCACTTGCACCCGGATAAAATACTGATTGATTTGCTACAGCTAAACGGCTATCCCAGTCATTACGACCGGTTAATTCCAAATAAGCTAATTTTTTATAACCTATTGAAACGTTACCATAAGCAGAAACTAAACGGCTTTGAATGGTTGCATTATACGGATAAGTTCCTACAGAAGCGTCGCCTGAACGAACTGCAACATTATATAAACCAGGAACTGATAAGTTATTGCCACCCACTTCAACATCAACATAGCTATTACTACGAACAGTTGAACCTGCAACATATTTTACATCATAATCGCCTGAATTCACTTCACCACTTAAGAAAGCATCTAAGTTTATTCTGCTTGTAGTTGACATATCAGAAGCAACTAATCCCGGTTGATTGTGATATTGTGTTGTATTACGTTGTAGTACATTTAATGTATAATCGGAAACCACAACCGGAGCATCTGTATTTTGAAAAGTAGCAATTGAAACGTTTGTACTTGCTTTCACATCTGCTCTTAACCATTTTGCGAACTTGTAAGATAAATTGATATTACCCATAAAGTCATGGCTTGATCCTTTTTGTCTTAAACTTGCAATTACCCAATAAGGATTCCAGGCATATTCACAGAAATAATTATCATATTTACCCCATTCGCTTTTAAGATCTTTGTAGGATAGTAATGGGATATTAGCTCCTGCCTGAAGTAGATTAGCTAAAATACTACCGGTATAAGAACTGGTTGATAAGTTAGGCATATCAGCTTCATTCACTACATCGTAAGTATTGTTAGTGTAATTTACATTATAACTCACTGATAAGTTTTTATACTCTTTTCCAGAGTTAAAACGTAAAGTTGTTCTGTTGTTCTTATCACTTGGCATCAAACCTTGAATGTCAGCATTGGTTACACTGAAGAAAAAGTCTTTGCTGGATAATGAAACTGCATTTTGGAAAGTAAGACCTGTATTCCAAAAATCAATTTTATCATTGGCATGAATAGCGCTATAAGGACCTGTTTGTTGATGTCCCTGTTCGTTTACAATACCAATTGGTTGAATTGAACCGTCAAATTTAGGTCCGTAATTTTGATTTTCAATTGGACAATAAATTGTATTTCCAAATTCATCAGTAGATTCTCCACCCCATCCACCGTACTGTGATTGAAGTTTTGGGAAGTAAGCAACACGAGTTGCCTGAAGTGAAGAAGTGATAGAAACAGTAGTTTTGTCTGTGTCTCCTCTTTTGGTTGTAACTAAAATTACACCGTTTACAGCATCAGGACCGTATAATGCAGCTGAAGCAGCACTTTTCAAAACGGTAACATCCTGAACATCTTCCGGAGCAATTGAATTCAAATAACCTAAACTAACCGGGGAACCATCCAATACAAACATAGGTTGGTTATTCCCTGTAAGAGAGCGGATACCACGAATGTTCATTTTTGCATTTTCAAATACACCACTATTAGTAGTAGTAATATTCAAACCCGAAATTTTACCATTTAAAGACTGCTGAACGTTAGTAGAATTCGCCTGAGTAATAAATTTGTTTTTAATCGTTGTAGCGGCGTAACCAACTTCTCTCTCTTGTCGTTTAATACCAAGAGCAGTTGCAACAACTACTACTTCATCCATTTGTCTGGTGTCAGATTCTAATCTAACTACCAAATTGTTTTTTGCATCCACTTCAATAGTCTTCATACCTACATACGATACGACCAGACTTTTTGCATTTGCCTGCAAACTGATTTTAAACTCTCCTGAAGTACCGGTAATTGTACCAACAGTTGTGCCTTTTACCTTTACAGTAGCACCAATAACAGGTTGCCCGTCATCCGCGGAAAATACCTTTCCCGAAATGGATTTTGACTGAGCATTAACCACACCTACGCTAACCAATAATAGGCAAGCCAATAAGAACGTTAGTTTTCTCATAAATTTAACATTTTGTTTATTAATCTTCTTTAATTTAAAGGAAGTTTATTTATTGCTTGGCAAAAATAAAGTATTAATAATTAAAAAACAAGTGTTTTTGATGATAAATAGAAAAAATATACAGAATATTTCTTTCATTCTGTAGGCAACAGGCTTTTTTGAAATATATCAAAGCGCTTATGTCTGTAATTTATACAATTTTTATAAATTGTTATTGTATTGATATATAGATAGATAGGTAAACTTGCTAATTCGAACTTAAGAAAACATCGAAAATTGCAAACAAACCAAAAAGGAAAAATAAATAATAAAATATTTTTGCTACAAAGGAATATTTAACATATTAATTAGGCAAAATTTTCACAATTTAAGCTCATTCAATAGCAAAATATGGGTATTACATAATTATTTCAGTAATAATATACCGTTTTTCAGCTTGCAACTTACGAATTTTAGACTGAAATTGACGTTTTTCCCTTTAATTACAAAATTAATTAAAGAACGTCCATTTCTCAGTAAAAAATAAATAGATACTTAAAACAAATAGATTTTTTCAATTTTTTCGGGTAAGGTTGGCTGCTAAGTGGCTGATAGATAGATGAAAAATGTGCTTAGTTAGAATTGCTTATAGATTCAACTTTTCCCAAACTCACATAACAGACAAAACCGCTAGTTTGATAGCCCATTTCGGCAATTAAACTCATGTATTGTTTTACTTGCTGAATGTGAGTTTTGCTCTCTTTATCTCCAAATTTATAATCCACAATCGTAGCTTTGTTATCTTTAATGATAACCCTGTCAGGCCGGTATTGTGCTCCGCTTGCTGTGAGGATAGTTGTCTCATTCAGCACGCGTATTGAATCACCAAACCAATCCTCGGTTTCGGGTAAATTCCAAAAGATTTCCATTTCCTGTTCAACTATTTTACTTTCCCTCTCATTGATTCTTCCTTCACGAATCATTGCCTGAATAGCATTCGGTTGGTCAGCTTTGCGAGTAATATTGTGCAAAATGTCGTGCATGATGATTCCGTAATTCAATTTACTATCTGTCAATTTTTGATTTTCAAGCAAATAATTGAGGCTTTGGTGGCGAATATGCAAGCGATCGGAACTACTTACCGACGGATAGTTATTTATCTTCTTATTGTCAACGTAATTTTGGGAGTCTTGAAATGTCACTTTTGTGGGTTCGCCTAAAGAGAATAGCTTAGAAACATCATCGAATGAATTGGACAATGGGATGATTTCTGCATCCAAACCCGGTGTTTCCACACTGATACAAGCTAAAAGTAAAGCTGACATGGAATTTATTTTATCCAAACTTTCTAGTTCTTTTTTCGGAGCCGGAGCCATACAAATCAATTCATTTTTGGCACGGGTGAAAGCCACATAAGCCACATTCAAACTATCAATATACAAATGCATTTGTTCCTCGAAATAATTTTCGGCAAAAATGGATTGTCCGAGCTTAGAGCCATATTCAATTGGCAATAAAGGCAATTCGTTGAAAGGAGCAACGGTTGGTTCGCACCAAAGAATATTTCGCATTCGGCTATCTAAATCCCATTCACAAAAAGGTATAATCACCACACGGAAGTCCAGTCCTTTCGACTTGTGTACGGTCATAATGCGCATGGCACTTTGATTATCGGGTGTAGAAATACATTGTTTAGTACCATTCTTTTTCCACCAGCTAAGGAAACTGTTGAGGTCGACAGTTTTACCGGAAGAATATCGAAAAATCATATCCTGAAAAGCCTGAACAAACACTGCTTCATTGTGCCATGCTCCAATATCGAACAAGGATATAATTTGTTCCACCATATCATAAAGCGAACTGTGCTGAACTTGTTTCAATCGTTCGTTTTCTTCGTTATTAAATAATGAAGCAAACACATTTTCCTGGGAAGCTGGAGAAAAACAAGTATTCAAAGCTTCATTTTCCGTTTTGTTTAATTTAGCTCTGGCATATTCGTAATTGACAATAGTTTGCTGAATGCTGTCGGAGGGATTGACAAATAATTGCAAAACTCCCAATACAAAGCGCACCGAAGCAGCTGAAGCAATCAATAATCCTTCATTGCCCATAATATCATAGCACAGATCCGGGTTAGCTTCCGGAGTGGTTTTGTAATTGAGTAATCGATGTATAACTTGCTGTTCCTCTTCGTTTTTACGTACCAAAATACAAATATCAGCCGGAAGAAAACCGCGTTCCTGCAACTCTTCGAGCATTGCCGGCAGTCGCTCCAAACTTTCAGCTTTCCAACCGTCTTCATTTTCATCCGCAGCAATAAAACGCAGTTCTACTCTCCCTGTTCCTGCTTTAGGCGAAGTTTGCTGATGAATGTTAGTATAGGCATGTTCGATTTTATGTGTCAACCCTTCTAATGCAGGATAGACCGGCAAAACAGCCTGAAGGTTTTCGTTCAGCTTGCTTTGCAATAAATTAGCAGCACGACGAAAGAACGAATTATTGAAATCGATAATGTTTTTATCGCTTCGCCAGTTGGTTTCAAGGTTTTCCTCGAGAATTTGTTCCGGGAGAAAATCAGTCAGAATTTGTTCATCGAGCAATTTCCAATCCGAGTTACGCCAGCGATAAATGCTTTGTTTCACATCACCTACAACCAGATTGAATTTGCCCGCCGCCAAACTATTCGCCATCAGCGGATGAAAATTTTTCCATTGCAAGGTAGATGTGTCCTGAAATTCATCAATCATAAAATTATCAATCGTAATGCCTGTTTTTTCATAAACAAAAGGCGTATCGCTGTTGTCGATAATTTTATTGAGCAACATATTCGAATCGGAAATCAACATGGTATTCTGTTCGTCGGTGAGCTTTTTTATCTGCACCGCCAAATCAGACAAAATACCAAGCGTATTGATATGCTTAAGCACCATTACTGCCGAATTATAGCTTATAATATCAATTTGCAGCAATTCGGTTATTTTAGCCAGCTTTTGTTGCAAACCACCGTTGTAGGCACTCTCTATCGCAGTAATTAAGTCTTTAGCCGTAGTTTTGCTATAGCAATTATTCACATCGTTGGCCAATGCCAGAAAAGTATCACTCACTTTATCTACTCCCTTAGCTAATTTATCGAGCGTTTTCATGGCCGAGCGCGAACCTCCTTTAAAGCTGTCGGTCATCAATCCGTTTTGTGCAATAATATTTAATGCTTCGGTAGCAGTTTGTTTGAGCTTCGCTTCGAAAGTCGTTTTTATCTCTCGCAGGCTTTTGCGGTAATTGGTCAGGAATTCGCGTTCGTGGAGTTTGCGGTTAGTATCTTCAGCTTTATGTTGGTAACTTTCCTTGAAAATTTCCTTGCCCAAATCCATAATATTACTGCGCATATTCCAGTTTTCCGACTGTTCAATCCGTTCTTCGGCATAAGCAGTGAGCCATTGAAGCAATTGTTTATTTTCGTCTTTCGACAAGTCGAGAAACAGATTATCGACCGATTGTTCCAGGGTAGCGGTATTATCCAACTCGAGGTTATAACCGCCGTGTACTCCTATGTCGCGGGCAAACGAGCGGATAACCTGTTGGAAAAAGCGGTCAATGGTACTTATAGAAAAGGATGAATAATCGTGAAGAATGGTGCTAAGTATTTTTTTTGCCCGAGCATTAACGGCCTCTTCCGTTGGATACTGTTTCGAAATTAAGTCTGCTCTGTAATCTGAAGTTGAACCTTGCGATAACGCGTGAAGTTCTTTCAGAATACGGGTTTTCATTTCGTCGGTGGCCTTGTTGGTAAACGTTACTGCCAGAATTTGACGATGCGCCTGTTCCCGCTTTGAGTCGAACAGTAATTTAATGTAATCTTTGGTTAGTTGGTATGTTTTACCCGAACCGGCAGAAGCACGATAAATTTTGAGCATAGCTGAAATTTGATTTCAAAGATACAATATTGTTTCAGAAAATGCAAAAACAGCATCGGCTGAACTTTCTGTAAGAAATTCAGCCGATGCCGTTTTTTTTTAATCCTGTTATAGATTCAATCTGCTATTTCTTTGGAGTAATAGTGGTAGCACCCGTAGTAGCATTTACCGGAGGATTCTGTGTGTAACAACTTGTTGCAGCAAGCAAACAAAACACGAATGTTATTGAAACCAAAACAATTCTTTTACCTACAGATTTCATAATAATGTTTGTATTAATTATAAATTTGATATTATAACGACAAAATTACTATAAAGTTGTAGCCTAGATTGATTATCAATACAATATTAATATAGTTTATACAATTACTTAAAATTTATTTTTTTCACTTTAAATCCCATCTCAAGTAAAATATCAGCTATTTTCAGCCGAAAATCGCCTTGAACCAGTATTTCACCGTCGCGTGAAGAACCACCTGCACCACATTTGACTTTTAGTAGTTTGGCTAATTCCTTTAGTTCATCATCTTTTCCTTTGAAATCAGAAATGAGTGTTGCCGGTTTGCCATTGCGTTTATCCAGTTCTACTCGTAAAGGTTCAATCTGACGTTTTTTGGTCGGTTTCAGTTCTGTAGCAGACTTTTCTTCTGCTTGAGGTAGTTCTGATTTTAATCCACTTAGTTTATCTCTCCAATCCATGATAATCAATTCATAATTTATTCATTTACAATTTACAATTAAATATGACAACCGAAGCTATGCGCATTTGGCGGTTTGCGGGAGCAAAACTGGCCGAATACACAGCTTCTCTGGCTCTTGCGGGATCAGTCAGCTAATGACCCAGTGTGTGTTAGACGGTCGAAGTATTCGTTTAGTTGTCGTTAAGTTTCTGGTCTCGAAGATAATAAACACCGTCAAACGAAAATAAATACTTCCCATCCTTTCTTTTCATAAAGTTCGTATTAAAAGATTTATTCCAATAACCATTCTCAAATCTTAATGGAACGAAATCTATAAACGCATATGGAGCGTCATTTGTAACTTTTATTATTTCTGATTCAAGAATGCCATCATTATCATTCTCATACACATTTTTCGATGTTAATGCAAGGGAATATACTTTATTTGAAATGCTTGAGTTGTCAAGATATTCACCCATTGATTGAGTCATAAAATAACGTAAAGAATCTGATGGCACTATTAATTGTGATAGTTCTTTAGAACCGTGATAATTTGCGCACCAAACAGTAAACTTTTCGTTCGTATTTTGATTTGAATGCCAAACTATATTCTTTGCCATCATTTCATCTCTGTTCTTTTCGTTACTTACTAAGAATGTTGTATCAATTTTACCCTGACTATGAGCAATTGAGTCATTTTTTGTATATGGATATGCATTCTTTACATTTACAATCCACTGCATCATAGCTTTTAAATCATTCGTATTTTCTTTCTTTGCGGCAACATAACGAACATAATTCGAAATTTCGTTGACCATATACATTAATTTATATTCTTCTTGATGAGAAATGGGCTTGTAGTAAGTTGGATATAAATAAAATATCAAACGTGTTATGTAAAATTTATAAAGTTTACTCCAATCAATATCTAATGGAAATTCTTTTTTATACTTTGCTAATAAAATTTGTGCTGCCGAAACATCATACATTCCAAGTTGTCCATCTATTCCGAGCAATTTGATTTCCCTTTTATTAATCTGATCCATCAAAGGTTTACATGTTTTTTGATCCGTCCATACTTGTGCCCAAATGTTCTCGATTTTCCAGTCTTTTGTTTTTTCTTTGTATTCTGGATTTGAGAATACGTATCCAGTTAAAAATGGGATTGTTTCCAATGCAATAGATTTGAATTCTTTTTTTTGGAGATAATTTATAATATTTATTTTTTCCGTAGAAGTTTTAAGTTCATAGTGTCCGGCTTCGCCCAATAAAATGATAGATTTGTTTTTCGCAATAGGATTAAGAAAAGATAAGTCAGCACTATCTTTCAATGAAATTGCATTTGCTGCAATGTTCTTTTCTGTCGATAAATTGTTGTCCCATTTTGTAGGTTCACCAGCAAAACCTAAAGTCGCTGTCAAGAAAAAATAAGTATAAATTAAATAGTTTCTCATTCTTAATGTTTTTTTATGCCGCCTAACAAAGTAAATCCCCCTTTCAGGGATTAGATTGCCAATTTCTTAAACATTTCCCAAATAATTATTCCCCCGGTAACGCTCACATTAAGCGAGTGTTTTGTGCCAAACTGCGGAATTTCGATGCAACCATCACAGGCATCAACCACGCTTTGTTGAACACCTCTCACTTCATTGCCCAGAATTACTGCGTATTTTTTTGATTTGTCCAATTTTAAGTTTGGCAGCTGGGTACTTCCTTCGGCTTGTTCAATGGCAAAAACCGTGTAACCAAGAGTTTTCAACTCGTCAACAGCAAGCTGTGTATCTTCAAAATGTTTCCAGCTGACAGTATTTTCAGCTCCGAGGGCTGTTTTGTGAATTTCGGCATGAGGTGGTGTGCTGGTAATACCACATAAATAAACTGCCTCTACCAAAAATGCATCGCAGGTACGAAAGACCGAACCTACATTGTGCAAACTCCTCACATTATCAAGCACCACAATCAATGGCGTTTTCTTCTCTTCTTTGAATTCCTCAATGCTGAGGCGATTCATTTCGGTTATTTTGAGTTTCTTCATAAAGCAACAGATAACAGTAAACAGTAAGCGGTAAAGAAATTTTTGCTTCTTACCGCTTACTGTTTACCCCTATTTTAAAAGTGTAATTGCCCGTTCAATAATGGTATCAATGCCTTTGGCCATATCTGAGACTCTGATGCTGTCACGCACATCAGGGTCAAT
>JBAWXD010000062.1:0-17479 GCA_037144275.1 Paludibacter sp.
GGTTTATGTTGGATAACGATCAAATCATTGAGAATAAATCAATGAAATTAAAGCTAAAATAAGGCTTAAGTCTTTGTATTTTATGGAATTTTTCTATCTTTGAAGATTGAAAAATAAAAAAAGATGAATATAGAAGACAAACTAAAATATTATGGTTGGAGTGTTGGTGACCGCTATGATGGTTGGCGCGTCAGAAAAGTAGATGCGCTTTTTTCGGTTGTTCCGTTTATTCTTCCAAAACGAACTGACTCTGAAGTGTTCTTTGCCGTAAAAATTCCAATTGAAAGCATCGAAAACTTTGTACGTGAACATAAGAAAGAAATGCCCGGATTGTCAATTATGGATGTTGTGATTGCCTCCTTGGTACGGCTTATCTCACAACGACCCTATCTGAACCGTTTCATTGTCTGGAATAAAATTTTCGCACGAAATCATGTAAGTTTTTCCATTGCCATAAAGCGATCAATGACTATTGACGGTGAGGAAACGGTTATTAAACCATATTATTTACCAACCGACAGCTTACAGGATGTAGTTCGGAAGACAAATCTGGAATTACAGAATAATCAGCAGGTAGGCCAGGAAAATTCTTCGGATGCTATTTCAAAATTTATGGGTTATCTACCTGATTTTTTACTACGTTCGGTTATTTTTTCTATTAAGCAACTTGACAGAATCGGGTTAATGCCAAAATTATTTTTCGAAGCCAGCCCCTTTCATACCAGTGTTTTCCTTACCAATCTCGGGTCCATCGGAATTGAATCCATCTACCATCATCTCTACGAATTCGGTACTTGCAGTGCTTTTGCATCAATGGGAAAGAAAAGCAGCAAGAAAGTTGTAAACAACGATGGAACTATAAAAGCAATTAAGACCATTGAGTTGAAATTTGTGCTTGACGAACGCATTTGCGATGGTTTTTATTATGCTTCAGCCATACGGTTGCTCGAAAAGATCATTGCCAATCCTTCCGCACTATTACTTCCTCCTGAAGCAGTAATTATTGACGAAGGAGTTGGAAAAAATGTGATGAAACATAAAGTTTGATTCCTGAATAATTTAAAAAATCCCTCCAAACTGAGGCATTCGTTTTATTTTTGAAAAGAAAGTGTATCTTTGGCAATATTAATCTTAAAATCTGATAAAATGAATGAATTGAACCAACTGAGATATTTTAAATGGAGTTTTGGCGACCGCTATGATGGTTGGCGAGTGAAAAAGGTTGATGCAGTTTTCTCTGTTATTCCTTATTTCTTGAGAACTCGCATGGATGCTCAAAATTTCTTTGAAGAAAAAGTTGATATTGACCATATCGAAGCATTTATCAAAGAACATAAAGAAGATATCCCCGATTTATCCGTAATGCACGTGATAATGGCATCGTTGGTACGGCTTATCTCACAGCGTCCGCATTTGAATCGCTTTGTGATATGGAATAAGATTTTCTCACGTAATCATGTAAATTTCTCAATTGCCGTAAAGCGATCGTTATCCGACGAAGGCGAAGAGACACTTATAAAACCCTACTTTTTACCAACAGATACTTTGCAGGATATTGTTCGAAAAACCCGTCACGAACAAGAAAATAATCAGAAACAAGGTCAACAAAACTCATCGGATACAATTTCTAAAATTCTAGGTATTTTACCTGAATTCCTGTTGCGTTTCGTCGTCTTTATGCTGTTGAATCTTGACAAAGTAGGACTGATGCCCAAGTTTATCAATAAAGCCAGCCCATGGCATTCCAGTATTTTCCTTACAAATATAGGCTCTATTGGAGTTGAATCTATCTATCATCATTTGTACGAATTTGGCACTTGTAGTATGTTTGTGGCTATGGGGAAAAAATCCCGCCGTCACACTATCGATCATAATGGTGATATAAAATCTCACAAAAGTATTCAATTAAAATTCGTACTTGACGAACGCATTTGTGATGGATTCTACTATGCATCCTCTATGCGAATCCTTAATAAAATTCTATCAGATCCTTCAGTATTATTATCAGCTCCCGAAAAGGTCAATATTGATGAAGGCGTTGGAAAGAAACGTATTGATTTATAGTTATTTGAAATTAAACATAGAAAAGCATCCTGAAAGCTGGGAGGCTTTTCTGTGTTTATAAACTTTCTTTACGTTCAAATAAATCAATATCCTAAAATCTTCAACATCGATTTATAGCTTTGCTCTTTTGCAAATAATTTTGTAAAATATTCGCCATCTTCATCTTTGTCAATAATAACCAGCTTTGGTGCAGGAATCAAACAATGTTGAATACCACCAAAGCCGCTTAACGATTCCTGATAGGCTCCGGTATGGAAAAACCCGATATATTGCTCACGGTCTTCGTGCATTTTAGGCAAAAATACGGCATTCGAATGAACTTCAGCATTATAGAAATCTTCGCTATCACAAGTCAAACCACCTAAGTTCACCCGCTCATATTCTGAATCCCAGTTATTACAAGCCAGAAAAACGTATCGTTGATTAATAGCCCAAGTATCCGGCAGGGTCGTCATAAATGAACTGTCAATCATATTCCAAAGCTCACGGTCATTTTGTTTCTTTTGGTTTACAATGGAATAAAGCATAGCGCCACTTTCACCCACGGTATACGATCCAAACTCGGTAAATATGTGTGGTTCAGGTACTCCGTTCTGCGTACATATGGTTTTTATCTGAGCTACAATCTCCTCGGCCATATATTCATAATCGTACACCATATCCAGGTGAGTCTGAATAGGAAATCCGCCGCCAATGTTCAAGCTATCGAGTGTCGGACATTTCTTTTTTAGTTCACAATACAGATTCACAGCCTTATTCAGCTCATTCCAATAATAGGCTGTATCTTTCACGCCCGTATTGATAAAGAAATGAAGCATTTTTAATTCAACCTGTGGGTTATTCGCAATATGCTTCATATAATAGGGAATAATGTCGTTGTATCGAACGCCTAAACGGGAAGTATAGAAGTCGAACTTCGGTTCTTCTTCAGCTGCAATACGGATACCCACGTTGAACTTGATGTCAAAATCCTTTAGAAATAAGTCGAGTTCAAATTTATTATCCAATATAGGTATGACGTTTGTAAAACCAAGACGCATTAGGTTTTGAATGTTTTCAACATATTGAGGACGTTTAAATCCGTTACATACAACAAATGTTTCCGGTTTAATTAATCCTTGTTCGTGCAATGACTCTAATATATTGATATCGAATGCTGATGATGTTTCAATATGTACGCCATGCTTTAACACCTCTTCCAGCACAAACGAAAAGTGAGAACTCTTGGTACAATAGCAATAATTGTAATCGCCTTCATAATCTACTTTGGCCATTGCCACATTAAACATTCTACGCGCTTTCTGAATGTTTTCGGCTATTTTTGGAAGATATGATATGCGTAGTGGTGTTCCATATTGCTTAATAATATCCATTAACGGAATACCACACCACTCCAATTCATTCTCAACAACATTGAACTCATCATTCGGAAATTCGAAACTTTGCTCAATCAGATCAATATATTTATTTTTCATTTTTATTGAAATTATTTTATGAGAGTCTGTTTTTATTACATTATCTAAGTAAGTTAGATTATTCAAATTAAGACAATCCGAATGACTTAGATATGAATGTATTGTAGAAAAAGTTTGCAAAAATAACTATTAATTTGCAAATTCAACTGTTTTATTTGCTGTTTTCTAATTAAATTAAATTGAAAATGAACAATCAACTCATAATTTCCATCTTAATTTCATTATTTCAAGCTAAATTGGCTTGATTATTGCAAAATAAATAATCAGGAACTTTGAAGGAAATTAGGGTTAAATTCAAACTTTTCATTTTGTAATAACATTATAATAATATCCTTAAACTTTGCTAATAAATTGACAATTATACTTTGTCGAAATATAGAATATAAGTTTTTTTGAATTTTTATACTATCTTTGTTGTTATCGTTTCAAATTTGAAATCCATTAAATGCTTTTTTAGCTTTAAATTTTCATTATAACTCAATTATTAATTAAAACAATAAGTTCATTATGAGAAAACTTACATCGTTAAAAATATTTATTATCTTAATTTCAATTTTATCTTTATCTGCTAATTTACAGGCAGATACATATACACACACTATTTCCGCTTCTACATGGACTGCATTAGGAGATCAAACCTTAACAGGAGTTACATGGACGGCTGCTGCAACTTGGAAAACAGGAACTAGTTTTTTTGGATATGACACCAATAATACACCTTCAAAAGGGCAACAATTTGGTTCATCAACTAATCCTGCCACTGCGCTAACACTAACTACAAATGGTATATTAGGAACTATTACAGATATTAAAGTTACTACTTCAGGAGCTAGTAGTATTGCCGGAACTGTTGGGATAACCGTAGGAGGGACAGCTTTTACTACCAATGCTGCAACAACTGCTACTTTAACTTCTACTAGCGCAGTTTACGATTTTACAGGCTCTGGAGTTGGAAGTATTGTTATCAACTGGTCACAAACATCTTCAAAGGCTATTTATTTAAAAGCTATTGAAATTACATATTCTTCCTGTACAGCTTCAAATGTTGCATTCTCAAGCCCTTCAACTTCTAAGATTATTGGAGATGTGAACTTTACCCAAACACCAACGACATTGAGTACAGGTGTGATAACTTATTCAAGTTCAGCAACAAGTGTAGCTACAGTCAATACTAATTCCGGTGAGGTAACTATTGCTGGAATCGGATCTACAACTATTACTGCAACTCAGGCAACTGTAAACCCTTATTGTGGAAGTACAGCAGCTTATACATTAAATGTCACAGCTGCTCCAACATTAACAGTGACAGATGTTACTGCTCCTGTTCTTGTATCAACTGATGGAAGTCAAGTTTCACAAACAATTAATGTAAGCGCGGTGAATCTGACAAATGATTTAGGACTTGCATTAACCGGCCCCAATGCTAATTTATTTACCCTGTCTCAATACAGTGTTACTCAAACTGCAGGAAGTGTTCCAAACACTGCTATCACAATTACGTATAAACCAATTATAGGAACCAATCATTCTGCTACTTTAACGATGGCAAGTACAGGTGCTTTTGATCTTTCACGTTCAATAATTGGTCAAAATAATGGTCCTACAACAGTTATTCCTGTTTTATCTTTATTAAATGTTACGGTATATAATGGCAAGATAAATTTCACTGCAAATGAAGGTGAATCACTTGATATTTACAGTTCTGTTGGTCAGAGATTACTTCATAAACTTACGAACGATGGGATAAACACTATATCAGCTCCAGCTAACGGTGTGCTGATTGTAAAAGTTGGAAATCGTGTTGGGAAAGTAATTTTGTAATTCAATAATCGATTCATAAAAAAGGCTGGCAATAAAAATTGTCAGCCTTATTTATGAAATTTAGTATCTTTATTTTTTGCAAATCTAAAAGATATTAAATGCTGTTGATTGAATTTAAATCACCAAATGCAACCTGTAAACGAGCAATTAGTGATTCTTCACCCTTGCGTAACCAAACACGTGGGTCATAGAACTTTTTATTTGGCTTTTCAGCACCTTCCGGGTTTCCAATCTGACCCTGCAGAAAATCATGATTCTTCGCTTCAAATCCACGAACTCCATCCCAATAAGCCCACTGTGTATCAGTATCAATGTTCATTTTAACCACACCATAGCCTATTGCTTCACGTATTTCTTCGTGTGTTGAACCTGAACCACCGTGGAATACAAAGTTAACTGGATGTGAAGTTTCCAACCCATCTTTTGTTTTAATGTAATCCTGTGAGTTTTTGAGGATAATTGGCATTAGTTTTACATTGCCCGGTTTATAAACACCGTGTACATTCCCAAACGAAGCTGCAATTGTAAAATTTGGAGAAATTTTACTTAATTCAGTATAGGCATAATAAACGTCTTCGGGTTGTGTGTATAGCAAGCTATTATCAATACCACTGTTATCCACACCATCTTCTTCACCACCTGTAATACCAAGTTCAATTTCAAGTGTCATACCCATTTTGCTCATACGTTCCAGATAGCGCTTACTTATTTCAATGTTTTCTTCCAATGGCTCCTCTGATAAATCGAGCATATGGGAACTGAAAAGAGGTTTTCCCGTTTCTGCAAAGTTTTTTTCACTTGCATCAAGCAATCCATCAATCCAAGGCAATAGTTTTTTAGCAGCATGGTCAGTATGTAGAATTACATGTACACCGTACGCTTCGGCCAGAGTATGAATGTGTTTTGCACCGGCTATAGCACCTAAAATAGCAGCCTGATGACCTTCCAGTTTTAAACCCTTACCTGCGTTAAAAGCAGCACCACCATTTGAAAACTGAATCATAACAGGTGCGTTAGCCACTTTTGCAGATTCAATGACAGCATTTACAGTAGACGAACCCACCACATTTACTGCTGGAATTGCAAATCCAGATTCTTTTGCAACCTTAAAAATAAATTGCAGATCACTTCCGGTTACAACACCCGGTTTTACTACATCAAAAATTTTACCCATAATTATTATTTTAAATTGTTCTTAGATATATATAACAACTTCTTCTTAAAAAAGTTGACCACTAGTTTATTTAAATGAGTAATCCATTTATGGATTCTCGTAAACTTTATAAAATGGAAACAGGCTTTCCTACAGAGGAAAGCCTGTTTTTGATTAAATATAAATTTCAATATGCATGTTCATCATCATTCACATCGTCAATATCAATCCGATTTTTTTCCATGGAACGCCATGCGATAAAAATGTATACCAATACCACAGGAATAAACAGTGATACTATTGACATTGCATTCAATGTGAAGAAACTGGAAGAGGAATTGAAAATGGTCAGTGAACTTTGCAGATTTGGTGTAGCAGGATAATATGCTGTGTTATTATATCCGGCAGTCAGCAAAAGGCTGCAAACAGTTACAATCGTTCCCACGCCCGAAAACCAGATACCAATTTTGAATTTTGGAGAAATCCATGTTCCGATAACACCTGCCAATACAGCCACCACTCCCAAAAGGAATAATATAAGTACAATAGGCATTTCGATAAAGTTCGTAAAGTATTTATATTTTTCCATTGAAACTACTCCGGTACCAGGATTTACAGCAAAACCATCGGAGAATAATGTCCAAATTACAAATATCAGAAAGAAAACTACAAACGGAATAGCATTATACCACAGGTATTTGCGTGAACGGGCTTCAAGAACCGGGTGATTTAACCGATTGACGAAAAACAACACTGCCAATGAACGAGAAAGGAAGAACACGGCAATTCCGAGTGTCAGATTGCGTACAGTGAATAATGCATCCAATCCGTGCCATTCGTTTCCCCAGGAGCTGATTACGGGTGCAAGTTGGCTGGTGATATTGCCTTTGTTTACTATAAAATCGGAACCGGTAAAAAATGTTGCAATGGCCACCCCAATAAGGAATGTTCCCAACAAACCATTCACAAACAGGAACGAACGATAGGTTTTTGCACCATAAGTATTGCCCGGCTTAGTCTGAAATTCGTACGAAACAGCCTGAATGATAAAACAAAACAAGATAGCCATCCAAACCCAGTAAGCCCCACCGAAGCTTGTGGAATAGAATAAAGGGAAAGAAGCGAAGAAAGCTCCACCAAAGGTAACCAGCGTAGTAAATGTAAATTCCCATTTACGACCAAGGGCATTGACTAACAAGCGTTTTTCGTCTTCGGTTTTAGAAAGCGAGAACAACAGGGTTTGACCACCCTGAATAAAAAGTAGAAAGGCAAGAATTCCACCAAGCAGTGATATCAAAAACCACCAATAATGCTGTAAAAATGAGTATGTTATCATAATAAATTGAGTTTGAAAGTTTATAAAGTTTATAAAGTTTGAGAGTTGTGAGTAGTAAAGTTTAAAAGTTCGTAAAGTCAGCTCAGTTATATTAACAAAGCCTTGACTTTATAACTTTGTTACTTTATAACCTTTACGACTCAGTTGGTCCTTTTTTAATTTGTTTCAACATAATGCGTATTTCAGCAATTAATAAGGCACTAAACAAAGTAAGGAAAAGGAAGAAGGTTATAATTACCGAATAAGATGAAATGTTCGATATGGCTGCATTCAAGGGCAAAACATCCTGAATAGCCCATGGCTGACGACCAACTTCGGCCACTACCCATCCTAATTGACTGGCCACATATCCGAGTGGAATACTTAACAAACTAATCCACAACAACCAATTCGCTTTTTCAATCAGTTTTTTAGAACTGAAATACAGCACCAAACCAAATAAAGCAATAAAATAGAATCCCAGCAAAACCATGAGATGGAAAGAATAATAAACGGTTGGGAGATTTGGAATCAACTTTTCGGCCTTATCAATGTAACCGTAACCAAACTGAGCATAGTTCTGCTGCAAAGCAGCTTTATGAACTTTGGCAGAAACAGTATCTTTAGCTGCAAGGGCTTTCTGGTAATCGGCTAACGACTGAATGGCAGCTTTACCACGTGCATGCTTTTCGTCGAACGACAGAGTGACTGTACCGTCCAACGTTTTATAACCCCCGTTTATAATATCCTTTATACCCGGAACAAATGAATTAATATCTCTGTTAGCCAATAGCGACAACATAGATGGTATTTCAATTTTGAAAATATAGGGATTGATCGAATCTTTATATGACTTTTTATCCGGATTCAGAATGCCGAACGGAACCAGTCCCATGTTGGTTCTCCCATCATAAAGTCCTTCCATAGCCGCCAGTTTCATCGGCTGACGTTGCGAAACATTATAAGCTGAACCGTCACCGGTATAGGCAGTTAGTAAAGTAGCAACTAAACCTACAATAGCTCCTACTTTCAGGCTTTTCAAGGCAAAATCAACTTCACGTTTCTTTAGGATATACCATGCACTAACTCCAATTACAAACAAACTACCCAACACCCAACTCGAAATAACCGTGTGCAAGAATTTATTTACAGCCACCGGAGACAACAAGATACTCCAGAAGTCAATCATTTCATTTCGTACCGTGTCAGGATTAAAGTTCATACCAACAGGATATTGCATCCATGCATTGGCGACCAGAATCCACAAAGCCGAAATGGTAGCTCCCAAAACGGTCAACCAGGTAGAAGCTAAGTGAAAATTTTTACTTACTTTTTTCCAGCCAAAAAACATAACTGAAATAAAGGTTGCTTCCATAAAGAAAGCCAGAATAGCTTCAATGGCAAGTGGAGCACCAAAAATGTCACCTACAAACCAGCTGTAATTCGACCAGTTTGTGCCAAATTCAAATTCCAGGATAATCCCTGTTGCCACACCAATGGCAAAATTTACTCCGAAAAGCGTCATCCAGAACTGGGTCGCTTTTTTCCACGCTTCGTTGCCCGTTTTCACGTACAACGATTCCATAATGCACATAATAAGCCCCAAACCTAGTGTAAGAGGGACAAAAAGCCAGTGATACATGGCAGTCATGGCGAATTGTGCCCTCGACCAAGCCAATAAAGATGCATCCAATAGATTCATAATTTTCTTGTGATTAGTTATTAAAGTGTAAAAAATTAATTTGTTTTATTGATTAATTCCTGACGAACGTGATTTGCTCTTGAAGTATCGTCTTTGAAATTTGTTTTCAGGTAGTTGGGAAAGAAAAAGATCTTTAGTACAATAAACATGATAAAAAGCTTTATCAATATTATAGTCCACAGAGTTTTACCTACAGTCATATTCTGGAAACCATCAGAATAAAACGAGATAAGTTTTTGAAGAAAGGTGGGAGATTTCATGTATTTTGGTTGAAAGTTATTCAACAAGTATTACAAACGCAAAAATATGAATAAATTTGGCATAATTACAAATAAGTATTAAATTTTATTAGTTAAATTACAATAATTTTTTAATTTAGTCCAAAATACAAAACAAACTACCGATGCAACCAAGTCTTTGCTTTTGAAAAACAAAAAGTAAAAGACGTTAAACCGTTTAGATAATAATGTCTTTCCTACAACTTTTAAATCAAATCTACGTTATAAAAATCAAAAACAATAAACAACAAACAATGATAACGACAAGGAAATTGTTAATCTTCATGTTACTGATTGGTATTACAGCTTGTACAAGTACTAACGATCCGGTAAATTCGTCGAAAAAAACATCTGGTATAATGACCCTTACTACCACTACCAGTACATATAACGGAAACTTTTCCCCACGACATGTTTTGGCTATTCGGGTTGAAAATAACTCGGGTGCTTTTATCAAAACTCTATTGGTTAATGCACAGGCACGCCGGCAATATCTGACAAATTGGTACAATTCAACTTCTAATGGAAATACAATAGATGCCACTACCGGAGCTACTTTAAACAGTCATGGGGTTGTAACTTGTAGTTGGAGCGGAACTGATGTGTCTGGTAATCTGGTTAATAATGGTACGTATAAAGTATGTATGGAGTTCACAGAAAACGACGGAACAGGCAAGTTTGCAAGTTTTAGCTTTGCTAAGGACACCATTACAAATACACAATCTCCTTCTGCACAATCCAATTTCTCCAATATCACTATCAAGTGGATTCCAAAATAATTTTAGAAAGCTGAGATATTAATCATTAACTTTTATTTTTAGAACTTATAACCATCAGAAATGTGGGTGTTTTCACGAATAAATGATTTTTTGATTTTTTTTTCTACTTTTGTATCAATAAAATTTCAGAAACATGAATCCATATTACAAATTACGCATTGCAATTTGCAACGACCACGCCGGTTATGAGCTAAAAAATAAAGTTGTTGAATTTCTCGAAGGAGAAGGAGCTGAAGAAATAAAAGACTTTGGAGCTTATTCTTCCGATAGTTCAGATTATCCTGATTTTGCACATCCAATGGCATCGGCAATCAAGCGGGGTGAGTTTGACTTTGGCATTTCAATTTGCGGTTCAGGGAATGGTATCAGCATGGTATTGAACAAACATTTTGGAATTCGTGCTGCACTTTGCTGGAAGCCCGAAATAGCTGCTTTAGCACGTCAACACAATGATGCTAATATACTCTCATTGCCCGCAAGATTTGTAACAGAATCAGAAGCACTGGATATAATCGAAGTTTTCTTTATGTCCGAATTTGAAGGTGGAAGGCATCAACGCAGGGTTGAAAAAATAGACAAAACTCACTGATTAAATAATCATATACTCTCTGACTTTTCTGGCTTCAATTGATTGTTGGGAAAGTCAGTTTTATTGAAACAAAATGCAAAGAACTGAAATATCTACTTACGGCGAATTTGGACTCATCAAACATTTGACCGAAAAATTCAAGATTGAAAATTCTTCGACTATCAAAGGTGTTGGTGATGATGCCGCGGTACTTAATTATGAAAACAAAAAAGTGCTGGTTACCACCGATTTACTACTCGAAGGTATTCATTTCGATTTAGTATATGTTCCACTTATGCATCTTGGATACAAAGCTGCTGTAGTCAATTTTTCCGACATCTATGCCATGAACGGCACTCCAAAGCAAATTACGATTTCAATTGGCGTCTCCAAGCGTTTTTCGGTGGAAGATTTGGATCAATTTTATGCCGGAATTCAACTTGCTTGTGAAAAATACGGTGTCGATTTGATTGGTGGTGATACATCGGCTTCGCTCACTGGGCTTACTAT
The DNA here is from genome assembly GCA_037144275.1 of Paludibacter sp. Taxonomy (GTDB): domain Bacteria; phylum Bacteroidota; class Bacteroidia; order Bacteroidales; family Paludibacteraceae; genus Paludibacter. The sequence goes on from JBAWXD010000062.1 coordinate 11,666, forward strand.
TAGCATTACCTGTATAGGAGAAGGGGAAGATGGTAAAATCGTGTACCGAAATGGTGCCGGACAAACCGATCTGATTTGCGTAACCGGTGATTTAGGTTCAGCCTATATGGGTTTGCAATTGCTTGAACGTGAGAAAATTGTATTTGGTGCGAATGATGAAGCACAACCCGATTTTGAAGGAAGAGATTATATCTTGCAAAAACAATTGAAACCCGAAGCCCGCAAAGATATTATTGAACTTCTGAGCCAAAAAGGAATCGTTCCAACTTCCATGATGGATATTTCGGATGGCTTATCGTCGGAGCTTATGCATATTTGCACACAAAGCAATTTGGGATGTCGTGTTTATGAGGATAAAATTCCGATAAATTATCAGGCGGTAGTAATGGCCGAAGAATTGAATATGAGTATTGTAATGGCAGCTTTAAATGGCGGTGAAGATTACGAATTGTTGTTTACCGTTTCACTTGAAGATTATGATAAAATTGCAACAACAGAAGGTATTGCCATTGTTGGACACATGACAAAACCTGAACTGGGACTGCAGCTCGTTGGTCGTGAAGGTGAGGAAATAGAGCTACAGGCTCAAGGATGGAATTCTCTCGGATAATAAATCTACTTTGTAAGTGAAAAAATGAAAACAATAAATAATTTCGATTATTTTATTCAAAATAAATTTATTTTGAGAATGTTCACAATCAACCGCTAATAAGTTTTGTTATCTAAAAAAATATGTATTTCTTTGCATCTAAAAGCATAAAAATTTGAAATCTTTTAAAAATTTAAGATATGAAACAATTCTTGAAATTCACACTGGCCACTATCATGGGCGTTATTATTGCCTGGTTGATAGGTTTTTTGATTTTTTTCGGATTAGTAGGTGCAATTGCCGGAGCAAAGGATTCGACACCAACCTTGAAACCAAATTCGGTTTACGAACTTAGTCTCGAAGGTACTTTAATCGACCGTTCACAAGATGATCCATTTTCGGGTGCTTTTGCCAGCGCAATGGGCAAGTCATCGGAAATTAAAATTGGATTAGATGACGTATTAGCTAACATTGCCAAAGCAAAATCAGATGAAAATATCGTTGGAATTTATCTGAAAGGTGGTTCTCTTTCAGCCAATGTAGCTTCAATTCGTGAAATACGTAACGCATTGATTGATTTTAAGAAATCAGGCAAATTTGTGGTGGCTTATGCTGATAATTATTCCCAAAGAATGTATTATTTGGTTTCGTGTGCCGACAAAGTGCTGCTTAATCCGCAGGGAATGCTTGAACTAAAAGGTCTTTCTGCTCAGACTATGTTTTTGAAGAATACCTTGGATAAGTTGGGAATTGAAATGCAGATTGTAAAAGTTGGAACATTCAAATCAGCTGTTGAGCCTTTAATTACAACTAAAATGAGCGATGCCAACCGGCTGCAGGTTACGGTTTTCATGAGTTCGATATGGAATACAATTCTGAAAGAGCTTTCTTCTTCTCGAAAGATACCTTTTGAAAAACTGAATATGTATGCCGATGAAATGTTGATGTTCCAGCCTACCGAAAAAGCAAAACAATATGGGTTGGTTGATTCACTGGTATATGTGGAGCAGATGGATAGCGTGATTCGAAAATGTGCTAAAGGATTGAAAAAAGCTGATAATTTGACTTTTGTAAAACACGGTACGTTAACTAAGGTTCCTGATTCAAGTAAGTTTGATAAAAATAAAGTGGCTGTAATTTACGCAGTTGGCGAAATTACGGATGAAGACGGAGACGGAATTGTAGCTAAAGATATGATTAAGACTATCAATAGTGTAGCCAAAGATTCTTCGGTAAAAGCAGTTGTTTTTCGCGTAAGTTCTCCTGGTGGAAGTGCCTTTGCTTCAGAGCAGATCTGGCATGCATTGAGTTTGCTTAAAGCGAAAAAACCAATCATTGTTTCGATGGGCGATTATGCAGCTTCCGGTGGATATTATATTTCGTGTTTAGCCGATCAGATTGTGGCTCAACCTAATACGATTACAGGTTCAATCGGTATTTTTGGTGTCATTCCAAATGTTAAAGGTTTGAACGAAAAGCTTGGAATTACCTATGATGGTGTGAAAACCAATAAAATGAGTGATGCTATTTCGGTAAATCGCCCCTTTACACCCGAAGAACGTGATTTGATGCAAAACTATGTGAATCGTGGTTATGAATTGTTTGTGAAACGCTGTGCAGAAGGACGAAAAATGACAGTTGACCAAATCAAAAACATAGCCGAAGGACGTGTGTGGACAGGGGAAGATGCAATAAAAATAGGGCTTGTTGATAAAATTGGTGGTTTAAATGATGCTATTAAAATAGCTGTTGCTAAGGCTAAATTAAAATCCTACAATATTAATGAATATCCCGAAAAAGAAGATTTCACTACCAAGCTGATGAAAAATCTCGGAAAAGAAGTGGAAGTCCGTTTTATGAAAGAGCAACTTGGTGAACAATATAATATCTTGAAGCAAATTCGCAATGTGGAGAAAATGAATGGAATTCAGGCGCGGATGGATTACAATATTGAAATAAAATAAATGAAGTGTTTAATAAACACTAATTTAAAAGACGAAAGAGCTAAAGATAATTACTTTAGCTCTTTTTTTGTATTTTTATTACAGAAACATGAAAGGAAATTCTATCTTTGCCCAATTTTGCTCGAATAATTATATTTTACAATTGTAATGAAAATACGTTTAACGCTTGCTATTTTATTAATTTCCAGTACTGCTTTTTCCCAAATAAAGATTCTTTTTGATAACACAAAAGCTGAACAGGCTGGTAATGCTGATTGGGTAATAAGCAATTCGAGTAGCCCTACTCAAGTTCCTACTCCAGCGCAATCCGGAATAACCAGTTCAACATCAGAAACTTTTTGGAGTGGTGCTTTATCGGCTTGGGGCGTTGATTGTGTAAAGAAAGGCTATTCTGTTGAAACCTTGCCAAGCAGCGGTTCAATTACTTACGGAAGTAGTAGCAATACTCAGGATTTGTCCAAATACAATGTTTTTATAGTATGTGAACCTAATATTCAGTTTAGCGCTACAGAAAAAACAGCTTTGATGAATTTTGTGAAAAACGGGGGTGGACTTTTTATGGTTTCTGATCATACAGTTTCCGATAGGAATAACGATGGTTGGGACTCTCCGGCAATATGGAATGACTTTCTGACAACAAATTCTGTTCAGGCAAACCCTTTTGGCATTTCATTCGATTTAGCCAATTTTTCTCTTACATCAACCAATTTAGCTACCATAACAAATGATTCTATTTTGCAAGGACCAATGGGGGCTTGTGCAAAGGTTATGTGGAGTAACGGTACAACGATGACCCTTGATAAAACAAAGAACCCAACAGCCGTGGGTTATGTTTATAATACTGGTGCTTCAACAGCCGGAACAACTAATGTAATGTTCGCTACAGCTAAATATGGCAATGGAAAAGTGGCTGCAATTGGCGATAGTTCACCTTGCGATGATGGAACGGGTGGAAGTGGAAATGCTCTTTATAATGGATATACAGGCGATGTTGGTGTAAATCATGAATACTTATTAATGAATGCAACCATTTGGTTGGCAACTCATAAAGCGAGCGTAAAAACAGATATAGTTTCTCCCCAAAAATTTGATTTAATACTTTATCCAAACCCCGTAACGGATGGGAAACTGAACATAAATTACTCGGGTTCTGACTTTATACCATCGAAATTACAGGTCTTAGATTTAACCGGAAAAATGCTACAAAGTGTCGAATTAAATGATAACGTAAATGGTTTACAAACACTTGACTTGTCAATGCTTCGCTCCGGAGCTTATTTGTGCAGATTTTCCAATGCTAAAGGTGTCCAAACCCAAATGATAACTGTATGTAAATGATAGATTTCTGATAATTATTCAAAGAGAGGCAATACGATATGTTGCCTCTCTTTGTTTTAGTGTGCCGAGCATGGCGAGTATATTTGACGGTTTAAGTCCGTTATGGGGGCTATCAGTTGCCAACCATTAGCTTAAGGCAAGGGTGTCCATCGTGAGGTGGAATCTGAAGGAAGCCGGCTGCAAATTTCTGGTCGGAGGAATACGAACATTATCAGGCACATACTGTGGATAAGTCTGCTAAACAAGATAAAGTCCCATAAACTGAGCGGAAACAGTATGTGTAAATGATGCCGATATATGGAAAGAAGGTTACTCGTCTTACCTCGGGAGGTCTCACGGACGTGTGGATGTGAATAAAATCAAAAGCACGGACAACAGTTGTCGTGAGAAGTCAGCAGAAGCCATAGTACCGAAAAAAAAAAAAGAAGTAGGGAAGGGCTGAATCTTAATCAAGTGAAAGTAAATGAATGTTACCCAATGAAAGGTAGAAAGCAGAAAATATCTCAGGATAACTCACAGGGTAAGGATAGGTCGGAAACCGAAAGCAAACTTGGAGTGCAGACTTACATTGGGATAACTAAAAACAACTTCACAACCATTGAACAAGCGGATTATGGGCTTTTAGAAATGATTCTTTCTCCAACAAATTTGAACAAAGCTTACAAACAAGTAAAGTCAAATAAAGGAAGGGGTGGTGTTGATGGATTGGGAGTAGAAGAACTCCTTGACTATCTATTAAGCCATAAAGATGAATTACTACAATCCATAATCAAGGGGAAATACAAACCTAACCCAGTTAGACGAGTAGAAATCCCCAAAGAAGGAGGGAAGAAACGACAGTTAGGAATTCCTACTGTTGTGGATAGAGTTATACAGCAAGCCATTGCGCAAATACTATCTCCCATTTATGAACCACTTTTCTCAAACAACAGCTACGGATTTCGTCCCAAACGGAGTGCGCACGATGCTTTGAAACAATGTCAGAATTACATAACAGCTGGGTATAAATACGCTGTTGATATGGATTTGGAGAAATACTTTGATACAGTAAGCCACAGCAAGCTTATAGAAGTATTATCAAGGACAATCAAGGATGGTCGTGTAATTTCGTTGATTCATAGATATATGAATGCTGGAGTGATAGAGAATGGAAAGTTTGTAGAAACAAAGATAGGTGTACCACAGGGCGGTAATCTAAGTCCACTTTTGAGCAATATCATGCTCAATGAAGTGGACAACGAATTAGAGCGTCGTGGACATAAATTTGTGCGATATGCCGATGACTGTATGATTCTATGCAAAAGTAAACGTGCAGCCCAAAGAACTCTTGACCACATTATTCCATTCATAGAGGGTAAACTTTACCTGAAAGTGAACAAGGAAAAGACAGTAGTAGCGCATGTCAAAGACGTAAAGTTTTTGGGTTATAGCTTTTACATCTACAATGGTAAAGGGTTGCTTCGGGTACACCCCAAAAGCATTATCAAGATGAAAGAGAAAGTAAAACTGCTCACTTGTCGAAGTAATGGTTGGGGAAATGAAAGGCGGAAAGAAGCACTTAGGCAGTATATCACTGGTTGGGTGAATTACTTCAAATTAGCGAACATGAAAGATTTGCTAATCGTAATTGATAAATGGTATCGTAGGCGACTACGCATGGTAATCTGGAAACAATGGAAGAAAATTAAAACACGTTTCCAAAATCTGATAAAACTGGGCATATCCCGTTTTGAAGCCATGATGTTCTCAAATACAAGAAAAGGCTATTGGCGTACCGCCAAAAGCCCAATTCTTCAAACCTCCATCGATAACGAATCGCTTCTAAAGGCAGGTTACTTATTTTTCTCAACTTATTATCGCTCTGTACGTGTGTAAATTAAGAAACCGCCGTATACCGAACGGTACGTACGGTGGTGTGAGAGG